>CAMCRT010000061.1 GCA_945877355.1 uncultured Mitsuokella sp.
ACAGGGACATTTTCATTTCCGTTACAATGAGACATTATCATATGTGGACCATAAAGTGGGCGTTTGGTCATGGTGTTTGTCTTGACAGTCAAGGCGTGTGCCGTTTATAATAATGTCTGTCATTTTTGTTTTTTTATAAGCAATCACGCGTCGTTCAGGGCGAAGGAGGAGCATTTCATTGTCGATTGAAATTGGCAACGTGGTGGACGGTGTCGTCACGGGCATCACGAATTTCGGGGCATTCATTGAGCTTCCGGAGGGCAAGACGGGTCTTGTCCACATCTCGGAGGTGGCCGACGAGTATGTGAAGGATGTCCACGATTTTCTCGCGGAGCGCGACAAGGTGCGCGTCAAGGTGCTGACGATCGATGACCGCGGAAAGATCGGCCTGTCCATCAAGCAGACGCAGGAAGCGTCGCCCACAGGGGAGAAGGCTGCCTCCTCGGCTGAGGCCATGCCCATGCGTGCGCCTCGTCCCCCGCGGAAGATGGGCGGCCGGGACGGGAACTTTTCCCGCTCCTTCGAGGAGAAGCTCTCCCACTTCCTGAAGGACAGCGATCAGCGTCTGACGGATCTGCGCCGCAAAACGGACTCCAAGCGTGGCGGACGTGGATCCCGCAGGGCATAAGAATAGATCCGCTTTGGATAAAAGCACTCTTGCAAAAGGGTGCTTTTCCTGTTTCGTGAGACTGTTATGCTGAAAAAGGTCGAATCCTATATAAGGCAGCATGCCCTCCTGCAGGAGGGGGATGCTGTCCTCGTGGCTTGCTCTGGTGGAGCGGACTCCCTCACGCTCCTCGACGTGCTCCTGCGCCTTCGCCCCTCCCTGGGTATCGACGTCCAGGCCGCCCATTTCGAGCATGGAATACGGGGGGCGGCCTCCCGGGCTGATGCGACATTCGTCGAGAATTTTTGCAGAGGGAGGGGCGTCCCTTTTTTTCTGGAGGCTGTCGATATTCCTGCTCTTGCGCGGGCAAGGGGCATCTCCCTTGAGCTTGCCGCCCGGGAGGCGCGCTATGATTTTCTGTGGCGCGTGGCGGGGGAGCGTGCGCTCGTTGCGACGGCCCATCATCAGGATGATCAGGCGGAGACCCTCCTCATGCGCCTCCTGCGGGGCACTGGGACGGACGGCCTCGTGGGGATCCGCTCCAGGTCCGGGAGGCTCATCCGTCCCCTTCTCGCTGTGACGCGGCAGGAAATCGAGTCCTACTGCAGGGCGCGGGGGCTTTCACCCCGGCAGGATGCGACGAATGAGGAAATGGATGCGACCCGCAATCGCATCCGTCACACCCTGTTGCCCCTTCTTCGTGAGGAGAATCCCAGCATCACCCAGGCCCTCGCGAACCTTTCGGTTATCGCGGGGGAGGAGTCTGACTTTCTGGAGGGGCTCCTTGCCAAGCGTTGGCCGCGGGTTTGCCAGGGGGAGGCCCTCTGCGGGAAGGAGCTCCTTGCGCTACCCTTGGCGTTGCAGCGGCGGGCCCTGCGGCGTTTCTGGCGGGAGACGGCGACGCTCCAGGATCTTGACTTTCACCATGTGGAGAGCCTGCTGCAGTTCCTCGCCACTGGGAAAAATGGAGCCCTTTCCATGCCTCGAGGCTTTTGTGCTCGCGTCTCCTACGGCTATTGCCGCTTGGCAAGGGATCAGGAGAAGAGGGGAGAGGAGCCGGTGCCTGTCACTCTCCCCGGCGTGACCGATTGGGGAGACTTCCGTCTGACGGCAGCCCTGTCATCGGGGGAGCCGTATGGGACCCGGTGGGATTTCTTTATGGATGGCACCCAGAGGTTCCCCGCCCTTTGCCTGCGGGCAAGGCAGCCGGGGGATGAAATCGCCATTGGACCAGGCCGGATGAAAAAAATCAAGGATGTTTTCATCGACGCGAAACTGCCGCGGGAGGAAAGGGCCTCCTATCCGCTCCTGGCAACGGAGCAGGAGATCCTCTGGGTCCCTGGTATACGCCGATCGGCGCATTTTCCGACAAAAAAAGGAAATCCTGCCTTGCATTTTCATTTGGATAGGGTACAATGAAAAAGAATGACTATATAATATGAGAGGAATTTCGATATGATGCATGATGATATTGAGCGCGTTGTATTCACGGAAGAGGAGCTGAAGGCGCGGGTCAAAGAGCTGGGCGAAAAGATTTCTGCCGACTACAAGGATGCGAAGGAGACGGTTTTCTGCGTCGGCATCCTGAAGGGCGCCGTCGTATTCTACACGGATCTTGTCCGCAGCATTTCCATCCCTGTGCAGTTTGACTTTATGATTGCCTCGAGCTATGGCAATGCCACCAGCACCACAGGCTCGGTGAAGCTCCTGAAGGATCTGGACTATGACATCGAGGGCAAGCATGTCATCATCATCGAGGACATCATCGACTCCGGCACGACGATGCACTATCTCCTGCGCATCCTGCAGGAGAGGAGGCCGAAGAGCATCAAGCTCTGTGCCCTGCTCTCGAAGCCATCGCGTCGAACGACGGATGTGGATATCGACTATCTCGGCGCCGAGGTCCCCGATGAATTTCTCGTGGGCTATGGCCTCGACTATGCGGAGGTCTATCGCAACCTGCCCTATATCGGCGTGCTGAAGCCGGAGATTTACCAGAACTGATAGGGCTCCCCGATACAATCGCAGGTCATGGCTGCAGCTAGGAGGCTGATGGATTGAATGGTATGAACGGACAGAACAAAATGCTCCGCTACGTGGGCTTTTGGCTGCTTATAATTCTCATCGCTGTTTCGTTGGGGGATTACTTTTCCACGCGGAACACCCAGAAGCGGGAGATTGGCTATACACAGTTTTTGAGCCAGGTGGACAAGGGGGAGGTCACGAAGGTCGTATTCACGAAGAATACGATCAAGGGGATCCTCTCCGATGGCTCTGATTTCTACACGGTGACGCCGGACGAGCCCTACAGTGACGCGGGGCTCTACGACCGGCTGAAATCGAAGAACATCGAAATCGATGCGGCAAATCCGCCGGAGCCACCCTGGTGGTCGTCGCTCCTCTCCTCGGTGCTGCCCATACTTCTCCTCCTAGGCGTCTGCTTCTTCATCATGCAGAATGCCCAGCCGGGAGGCGGCCGCGTCATGACCTTTGGCAAGAGCCGGGCCCGCATGAGCGGCGCGGACAAGATAAAGGTCAACTTCTCCGACGTGGCCGGCGCCGACGAGGCAAAGCAGGAGCTGGAGGAGGTCGTGGAGTTCCTGAAGGAGCCGAAGAAGTTCAATGAGCTGGGCGCTCGCATCCCGAAGGGCGTGCTACTCTTCGGCCCCCCGGGCACAGGCAAGACGCTGCTCGCCCGGGCTGTGGCAGGGGAGGCAGGCGTTCCCTTCTTCTCCATTTCCGGCTCGGACTTCGTGGAGATGTTCGTGGGTGTCGGCGCGTCCCGCGTCCGCGACCTCTTTGAGCAGGCGAAGAAGAATGCCCCCTGCATCGTCTTCATCGATGAGATCGATGCGGTGGGCCGCCAGCGGGGTGCAGGCCTCGGCGGCGGGCATGACGAGCGGGAGCAGACGCTGAATCAGCTCCTCGTCGAGATGGATGGCTTCGCAGCAAACGAGGGCATCATCATCATCGCCGCCACGAACCGCCCGGATATCCTGGACCCGGCCCTTCTGCGCCCCGGTCGCTTCGATCGCCAGATCGTGGTGGACAAGCCGGACGTGCGGGGCCGCAAGGCCATCCTCAAGGTCCACACGAAGGGCAAGCCCATCGCAGACGACGTGGATCTCGATATCCTTGCTCGGCGCACGCCGGGCTTCACCGGCGCCGATCTCTCGAACCTCGTCAATGAGGCGGCACTCCTCTCGGCCCGCCGCAACAAGAAGAAGATCTTTATGAGCGAGCTGGAGGAGTCCATTGAGCGGGTCATGGCAGGCCCGGAGCGCAAGAGCCACGTCATGAGCGACGAGGAAAAGCGCCTGACGGCCTATCACGAGGGCGGCCATACCCTCGTGGGCATGATGCTGAAGCATGCGGACCCGGTGCACAAGGTCACGATCATCCCGCGCGGCCGCGCCGGGGGCTACACCCTCATGCTGCCGAAGGAGGATCGCAACTACGCGACCCGCTCCGAGCTCCTCGACCGGCTCAAGGTCGCCATGGGCGGCCGGGTGGCGGAGGAGATCGTGCTGAAGGAGATTTCCACTGGCGCCTCCCAGGATATCCAGCAGGCCTCCCGCATCGCCCGCTCCATGATCATGCAGTATGGCATGAGCGATGCCCTTGGCCCCGTGGCCTACGGGGAGAGCGCGGACCATCAGGTTTTCCTGGGCCGCGATCTCAATCATCAGCGGAACTACTCCGAGGACGTGGCCAGCGAGATCGATAAGGAGGTCCGTCGCATCATGGAGGAGGCCTACGAGGCCTGCCGCACCATCCTCACGAACAATCGGGACAAGCTGGAGCTCATCGCGAAGGAGCTCATCGAGCACGAGACCCTCACAGCCCAGCAGTTGGAGGAGCTCATGACCACAGGCAAGGTCACCTACGAGGATGATGACGACTCCAAGGGAGATGACAAGGGTACGCCCGCTGTCACACCGCTCCTCGTGGGCGTGACCGAGGAAGCAAAGGGCGAGGCTGCCCAGCCCGAGGCAAAGAAAGCCGAGGCACCGGCGGGGCCTGCGGATACCGCCGATAGCCCGGAGCCAGCAGGAGAGGCAGAGCCGAAATTCAACGTCACCCATTATGACAGATAAGAGAATGTAGAAAGTGTGGAGCCTCTCCACACTTTTTTACGGAATAAGGACGCCTGAATATTTAGGCATAGGAACAAGGCTTTTGAAAGGAGCATTTCTCATGGGAACACGCTTGACAGAACTACTAGACATTGAGTATCCGATTTTGCAGGGGGCAATGGCCTGGATCTCGGACGCGACGCTGGCCTCCGCCGTCTCCAATGCAGGTGGCGCTGGCATCATATCCGCCGGCGGTCGCACGACGGAGTATGTCCGGGAGGAGATCCGCCGCTGCCGCACCCTGACGACGAAGCCCTTCGGCGTCAATGTCATGCTCATGGCTCCCAACAAGGACGAGATCGTGGATGTCATCTGCGAGGAAAAGCCCGCCTTCGTCACCCTGGGCGCTGGTAATCCCGTGCCCTACTTTGAGAAATTCCACGCCGCCGGCGTGAAGGTCATCCCCGTGGTGCCGAATGTGAAGCTTGCAAAGCGAGTGGAGGAAAAGGGCGCGGACGCCATCGTGGTGGAGGGCATGGAGGCCGGCGGACATATTGGCTCCATCGCCACCATGCCCCTCATGACCCAGGTCATCCCCGAGGTGGGGCTGCCCGTCGTCATGGCAGGCGGCTTTGCCGACGGCCGGGGTCTCGCGGCAGCCCTTATCATGGGAGCCGCTGGCGTCCAGATGGGCACCCGCTTCTTGGTGGCGGAGGAGTGCCCCGTCCATCCCAATATGAAGGAGAAAATCCTCGAGGCTGTGGACACGGACTCCATCGTCACCGGCCTCACCATCGGCGGCGCCGTGCGGGGAATCAAGAACAAGTTCTCCGAGGAATTCGTGGCCCTCGAGTACTCCGGCAAGGCCTCGAAGGAGGAGCTCCTGAAGATCGCCACGGGCACGAACAAGCTGGCTGCTGTGGATGGTGACGTGGTGAACGGCATGATGCAGGCGGGCCAGAGCCTGCGCCCTCTGACGGAGATCGAGCCGGTGGCGAAGATCATCAACCGCATCATCGTGGAGGCCCAGGGCACCCTTGACCGGGCGGCGACCATCTCGCTTTCGTAATGCGTAGCCTTTCGGGCTTTGAAAGGAAAACCTCGTGAAAAAAATCGTTTTACTTCTGTGCACGCTGCTGCTGACCCTCTCGCTGTCCGGCTGCGGAGTGACGGGGAAGGGGGACAAGCCCCTCAAGATCGTCACCTCCTTTTATCCCATGTACATCGATGTCATAAACATCACAAAGGATGTGCCGAATGTGGAGGTCGTCAACATGACAGAGCCCCAGACGGGCTGCCTCCACGACTACCAGCTCACCACGGCTGATATGAAGACCCTCTCCACGGCGGACGTGTTCGTCGTCAATGGGGGCGGTATGGAGAGCTTCCTGGAGAAGGTCGCCAGCGAAAACAAGAAGCTCAAGATCGTCGATGCCTCAAATCGAGACGATATCAACTTCCTGAAGGACGGGGACGAGGTAAATCCCCACGTCTGGCTCAGCGTCACCTATAGCATCGCTCAGGTGAAGGCCATCACATCGGAGCTCTGCCAGATCGACCCGGACCACGCGGATCTGTACCGCAAGAACGCCCTCGACTACGTCATGAAGCTGGAGAAGCTCAAGGAGGAAATGCACGCGGAGCTCGACGGCCTTCCCCATAAGGATATCGTGACGTTCCACGAGGCGTTCCCGTACCTGGCGAAGGAGTTCGGCCTCCACATCGTCAGCGTCATCGAGCGGGAGCCCGGCACGGAGCCCACGCCAAAGGAGCTGGAGGATACCATCGCCCAGGTGAACGCACTCCCCGTGAAGGTGCTCTTCACAGAGCCCCAGTACTCGCCCACGGCGGCAAAGACCATCGCCGAGGCCACGGGGGCGAAGATGTATGAGCTGGACCCGGTGGTGACGGGGGAGGCGACGCCAGAGGCGGCGGACGCCTACATCAATGCCATGAAGAAGAATATGGAAGTGCTGAAAGAGGCGCTTCAGTAAAAAAGGGCGGGCTATCGCCTGCCAAAGGATTGGGGGATTCGTATGTCCGAAGAGAGAGGGACGTATGAAACACACGGGACGAAGATGGACCCAAGGAAAGACTATGAGGAAATCAATTCCTACGTGGTCTTCTGGGGACTCTTCTTCTCCGTCATCTTTGCACTGGCCGTGGGCTATCTCTGCCTGAAAATCGGCCAGACGGTCGATGCCTTTGCGCCGGTCTCCGTGCTGGCCATGGGCATGGCGGTGCTCTTCCATCGGAAGAACGCCTTCCCGGAGACGGTCCACATCCAGGCCATCGCCAGCGCCGGCACGAATATCATCGGCGGCGCCATGTTCATCCTGCCGGCCCTCTACATCCTGGGCATCGAGGACGTGTCCTTCCTGCAGATGGTCATTCCCATTGTCCTGGGCGGCATCCTGGGCGTCTTTCTCGCCACGGTTTTCCGCCGGTATTTCTGCGAGGAGATGCACGGCTACTATCCATTTCCCTCCGGCAGCGCGGCGGCCCAGGTGCTCACGTCGAATGAGGGCAGCCAGGCCCGCCTCATGCTGGTGAGCGGCGCCATCGCCCTCGTCTACGACTTCGTGCTAAATACCCTTGGCTGGTGGCAGGAGCTTCTGACGACGGCCACCTTCCGCTGGGGGCAGGTGCTCTCGGACAAGTACAAGCTGGTGCTGAGCCTCGACAGCGACGCGGCCCTTTTGGGCATCGGCTACTTTACGGGCCTTCGCTACGCCGCCATCATCGCGGCGGGCTCCTTCTTCTCCTGGCTCGTCTGCATCCCCGTGGTCTACTACCTGGGCGGCGAGCACACCATGACGGTGAAGGGGGCCACCATGCTGCTGGCCGATGCGCCCGTCAGTGCCGTGTTCTCCCAGTATGTGCGCCACATCGGCATCGGCATGCTTGCCATGTCGGGCATCATCGGCCTCCTGTCCATGTCGGGCGTCGTTGTTCGCGTGGCAAAGCGGGCCCTTCTCGACCTCTTCCATCGCGGGGCAGGGGCCTCGGCGGGGCTCCTGCGCACCCAGCAGGATCTTCCCATGGGGCAGATTGTGGCGGGCAGCGTGATCATCGCCCTGCTCTTTGCCCTGTTCTTCCACTTCATGTGCGCCGAGAGCCTCACCCAGACCATCATCGCCTTCGTGCTGGCCATCGTATTCGCCCTGACCCTTTCCGTCGTGGGCATCAGCTCCATCGCCTTCACGGGCAACGAGCCGGTCTCCGGCATGACCATCTTCATGCTCATCGTCTCCTCCGTCGTGCTGGGCAATGCGGGCATGCACGGCAGGGTGGGCATCGTCGCCATCCTCATGATGGCCTCCTTCCTCTGCGCGACGCTGGCCGTGGCAGGCAACTTCATGTCGGAGCTCAAGGTGGCGCATCTCACCGGTGCGACTCCGAAGAAGATGGAGAAGTGGCAGGTCGTCTCCATCGCCCTCTCTGGCATCGTCTCCGTGGGCGTCGTATTCCTGCTCAATAGCGCCTATGGCTATACGGGGGACAGCGCCCTCGCAGCGCCTCAGGCAAATGCCATGGCGGCCATCGTGGCGCCCCTCATGGATACGGGGGATGCCCCCTGGCCCCTCTACATGGCAGGCGCCTTCTTCGCCGTCCTCCTGTGGATGATGAAGATCCCGCCGCTGCCCTTCGCCCTCGGCACGTATCTTCCCATGGGCATCAATACGCCCGTCCTCGTGGGCGGCCTCATCTCCTACTTCGTCTCCCACAGCAGCAAGGATGAGGCGGAGAATGCCCGCCGCCTTGACAGGGGCAATACCATAGCCTCCGGCTTCGTCGCCGGCGGCGCCATCGGCAGCCTCTTCAGCGCCATCCTCCACATCGCAGGCATCGACTGGTTCGCCAAGGCCTGGGTGGAGACACCGGAGGCCACCGTCCTCGGCGTCATAGCCTATCTCGTGCTCTGCACCTTCCTATACAGCGTGGCAAAGCGCGTCCTGGCAAGATAAGTCCATACAACACATAGCACAGGCTTCTGCCTGTGCTATTTTTTTGCTGTTCTTTTGCATTGTAATTCAAATCTGGATTTGATATAATACAGCTAGTTCAAATTACGATTTGAGATAAGGGAGGTTCTCCATGAAAAGAAAGTGCTTTTTGGCAGGAGGGATTCTGCTCCTGCTGGTTCTTGGGGCAGGGGTATGGCTCTATCAGCTGAGTGTGCCCGATAGCGATGCGACGCAGCTGAAGCTCACGGGCAATGTGGACGTGCGGGAGGTGGCTGTGGCCTTCCGCAGAAGCGACCGCATCGCAAGGCTCCTGGTCGATGCGGGAGACCAGGTCCAGGAGGGGGACCTCCTCGCCAAGCTTGACACCCAATCCCTGGAGCTGGAGCTGGAGAAGGCCCAGGCGGAAGAGCGGGCCCAGGAGAGCGCCCTGGAGAAGGCAGAGAACGGGGTGCGCCCCGAGGAGCGCACGAGGCTCGTTGCCCAGGTAAAGTCGGCTCAGGCGGCTGCTGACTATGCCCAGTCTGTGTTTGCCCGTCGCCAGGAGCTCTATGCAGTGGACGGGGTGAGCCGCCAGGATCTGGAGGGCGCCCAGGCTGACCGGGATGCGAAGGCCGCAGCGCTCCAAGAGGCAAAGGCAGCCCTCTTGGAGGCGGAGAACGGGACGCGCGCCGAAGACCTCTCCGAGGCGCGGGCAAAGCTGGAGGCCAGCCAAAAGGAGGTGGCGCGTCTCGCCTATGAGATCAGTCAATGCGAGCTCAGGGCACCTGCCTCTGGCGTGATACGGGCGCGCCTTCTGGAGGCCGGCGACATGGCCTCCGCCTCCAACCCGGTTTTCAAGCTCTCGCCCATGGGCAAGAAATGGGTGCGGGTCTATGTGAAGGAGACAGATCTTCCCCGTATCTACGAGGGGCAGCAGGCGAGCATCCACATTGACAGCCTCCCAGAGCCCCTCACGGGGCAGGTGGGCTATATCTCCGAGACAGCGGAGTTCACCCCGAAGAATGTGCAGACAGAGGAGCTCCGCACCGCCCTTGTCTACGAGGTGCGGGTCTATGTGGAGGACAGGGATAATGTGCTCCGGCTCGGCATGCCTGCCACGGTGACAATCGATGTGTGAGCTAGCGCTCCGTGCCCAAAGGCTATGCAAGGTCTTTCCTCGGACGAAGAAAACGGAGGAGATACTGGCACTGGGTGGCGTATCCCTCCAGGTGGGGCGGGGCGAGATCGTGGCCCTCATCGGCCCGGACGGGGCGGGAAAGACCACGTTCATGCGCCTGGCCTGCGGCCTCCTCCGGCCGACAGATGGGGAGCTGTACCTGGGAGATACACCTGTAGCAGAGCATCCCCAGGAGGTCCAGAGCCGTGTCAGCTATATGCCCCAGAAATTCGGCCTCTATGAGGAGCTTACCATACAGGAAAACCTCGACCTCTACGCCTCCCTTCGCGGCGTCAAGAAGGAGCTGCGGGAAAAGCGCTTTGCAAAGCTTTTGGACATGACCGGCCTCGCGTCCTTCACCGGCCGCCAGGCAGGGCGGCTCTCAGGAGGCATGAAGCAGAAGCTGGGCCTTGCCTGCACCCTCGTGCAGGTGCCGGAGCTCCTCATCCTCGACGAGCCCACCGTCGGCGTCGATCCGCTCTCCCGGCGGGAGCTCTGGGCGATATTGAAGGACATCGTGGAGGAGGAGTCCCTGAGCGTCCTTGTCAGCACGGCCTATCTGGACGAAGCGGCCCGTTGCGACCGGGTCTATATCCTTGATAGGGGAAAGCTATTGGCCTCCGGCACGCCAGAGGAATTGCAGGCCATGGCAGAGGGCTGCACCTATGTGGCAAGTCCGCCAGAGGGCGTGCCCCTGCGGATTCTTCAGGCCTCGCTCCTGGAGGAGCAGGCCGTGCTCGATGCGGTGCCCTCCTGCTCACAGGTACGCTATACCGTGGCTCCGGGGACAGGCGCGGCAGAGGCCAGTCATCTGCCTTCCCTCGTGCACTTTGGTGTTGCGGGGAAGCCCTGCTCGCCACGATTGGAGGATTCCTTTATGCTGCTTCTGAAGGAAGCCCAAAAGGAAAGGGGCGGCGAAGATCTGCCTGCGCCTGATGAAGGGAAAGCAGCAGGGAAATGGCCTGTTGCCGTTCCCCAGAGGAAGGAAGATGACCTGCCGGTCGATATCGAGGTGCAGGATCTCGTGAAGAGCTTTGGCGACTTTACAGCCGTGTCCCACATCTCCTTTTCCGTCCATCGGGGGGAGGTGTTCGGCCTTTTGGGGCCCAATGGGGCGGGGAAGACGACGACCTTCCGCATGCTCTGCGGCCTGCTCCCGGCGACGGAGGGACGTCTGCAGGTTGCGGGTGTCGACCTCCGAACGGCACGCCGGGAGGCTAGGGCCAATATCGGCTACGTCGCCCAGAAATTTTCCCTCTATGAGAATCTCACGGTACGGGAAAACCTCCTCTTCTACGGCGGTGTCTACGGCCTTTCGGGGCGCCGCCTGCGGGAGCGGTTCCAGGCGGTGATAGAGGAGTTTTCTCTGACGGAGGTTCTCGATACCTTGGCAGGGAAGCTCCCGGGGGGCTATCGCCAGCGGCTTTCCATGGCAGCGGCACTCATCCATGAGCCACAGATTCTTTTCCTCGATGAGCCCACGAGCGGGATAGATCCTCTGGCGAGACGCATATTTTGGCAGCAGATTACACGCCTGGCGGCGAGGGGGACGACGATCATCATCACGACGCACTTCATGGATGAGGCGGAGTACTGCGATCGCTTTCTGATACAGGATCAGGGCAAGCTCCGCGCCCTCGGGAGCCCCCGTGCGATTCGCACGCGCCTTGGAATGCCCCAGGCGGATATGGATGAGGTGTTTCTCCAGGTCGTGGAAGAGGGCAGAGGGGAGGCAGCCCTATGAGAGAGCGTATTCTGGCACTCGTCCGAAAGGAGTGGAGCATCCTCCGGCGGGATAGGAGCAGCCTCCTTTTGGGAGCTGTTCTTCCCATGCTGCTCATGCTGCTCATCGGCTATGGCATGAGCCTTGATGTAAAGAACGTACCCACGGCTGTCGTCCTGGAGGATGATTCGACGGTCGCCCGCCATGCGGCGTCTTTTACCGTCGGCTCCGAGTACTTTGACCCGGTATTCGTGCACTCCCTGGCGGAGGGGGAGGCACTCCTGCGGGAGAAGCAGGTTCGGGCCATTCTCCGCTTTCCCAGCGGCTTTTCGGAGCAGCTTTCCCACAGGGCTGCCGAGGTGCAGATCATCCTGGACGGCGTGGAGGCCTCCACCGCTATGTCCGCCGAAAGCTACCTGACGTCGGGGCTCCTCTCCTGGGTGGCAGAGCAGGGGACAGGGAGCCAGGGGAGCGTCCGGGTCGTCAGCCGCATTTGGTTCAACGATGCGAATACGAGCACCTGGTTCTATGTGCCGGGCATCCTCGTGCTGGTCCTGACCATCAGCGGCGTTTTCCTGACGGCTGTCGTCATGGCGCGGGAGTATGAGCACGGCACCTTTGAGGCACTTTTCGTTACGCCGGTCCGGCCATTGGAGATTCTCTTGGCAAAGGTTATTCCCTACTTTGTCGTGGCGTTTTTCGGGATGCTCCTCTGCCTTTTGGCGGCCTGCCTGCTCTATGATATGCCTCTGCGGGGCAGCCTGCTGCTCGTCCTGCTGGCTTCGGTCTGCTATCTTCTGACAGTGCTCGGGATCGGCCTCGTGCTCTCCTGCCTCACGAAAAATCAATTCCTCGCCTGTCAGATATCGCTCCTTGTGAGCATCATGCCGACCCTGATGCTTTCGGGATTCCTTTTCGACCTGCATACGGAGCCGATGGGAATCCGCCTTGTCAGTGCTGTTTTCCCGGCGACCTGGTATCTGGCGCTCTTGAAGTCCCTCCTGCTGGCGGGGGATTCCTGGCCGCTCATCCTCCGGAATATGACGGCGCTTTCCCTCTATGCCGTCGGATTCTTTGCATTGGCCTATCGCTTGACGAAAAAGGAGGTGGCCTAGATGGAGGCTCTGCGCTATTTCTGGCTCCAGCTCCGCTCCATGGTGCGAAAGGAGCTGCTGGCAACATTGAAGGACAAGCGGATGCGGCTGACCTTTCTCCTGCCGCCCCTCCTGCAGGCCATTCTCTTCGGCTATGCAGCAAACAACAATCTGGACAATGTCCCTTATGCGGTCTACGATATGTCCCATTCGGAGCTTTCTCGGGATATCCTGTCCCGGGTGGAGGGCTCCTCCGCCTTCTCAAGAGTATCGACGGTGTCCAGCATGGCGGAGATATCCCAGCAGATTGATGCGGACGAAATCCTTCTGGCCCTCGTGGTGCCGGAGGACTTTGAGCGGAGGCTTTCCCAGGGGGAGGAGGCAAGCCTCCAGGTCATCGCCAATGGGCAGAACTCCTCTGTCGCCTCCATGGGAATCGGCTATATCTCCCAGATTGTCTCCGCCTGGAATGCGGAGCGGGCAGGCTCGCCCCTCACCATCGACAGCAGGACCTGGTACAATCCCAATCAGACGACCCGCTGGACAATGCTGCCCTCGCTCCTCGTCATGATTTCCTTTATTCAGGTCCTGCTGCTGGGAGGCCTCTCCATTGCCCGGGAGCGGGAGCAGGGGACCTTTGACCAGCTGCTCGTCACACCGCTGCCCTCGTCCGTCATCCTCATAGGAAAGGCGATACCGCCTGTCATCATTGGGCTTTTTCAGAGCCTCGTTGTCTTTAGTATCGTGCGGTTCTGGTTCGGCGTGCCCTTTGCCGGCTCCTATTTGACGCTGCTCCTGACCGTGCTGATCTTTATGGTCAGCTCCACGGGCCTTGGGCTCTCCATTTCCGCCATATCGGACAATATGCAGCAGGTGCTCGTCTATGTATTCTTCCTGTCCATGCCCCTCGTGCTGCTGTCCGGCCTCGCGACCCCGGTGGACAATATGCCAAGGGCGCTTCAGCTCCTCACCTATATGGATCCTGTGCGCTTCGCAATCGCTGCCGTCCGCCGCATCTATCTGGAGGGAGCCACCTTCTCGCAGATTGCGCCGAATTTCCTCCCCATGCTTGGCGTTGCGGCCGTTACGATGCCCCTTTCCGCCTGGCTGTTTCGCAATCGGACATCATAGGAGCGGGGAGCGCTTGCTCCCTGGAGCTGAAAAAGATAATATGTTACAATGAAAGAGGAAGTGAGTGTACTATGGGAAGAGAAGCAAGACCTCTGCGGGAGGATGGACGTGTGACGCGGGAAAATATCCTGCAGGCGGCAGGGCGGCTCATTGCACGGAAGGGCTATGCTGCCACCACCAGCAAGGAAATCTGCCAGGCGGCCGGGGCAAATATCGCCGCCATAAATTACCATTTCGGCAGCCGGGAGGGGATGTACCTGGCGCTGCTTCGGCAGGTGCACCAAAGCCTCATGCGCCTTGACAGGCTTCGTGAAATCGAAGCCTCCGACATGGCGCCTCGGGAGAAGGTGGAGGCTTTCCTCGAGCTGTTCCTTGCCCAGGTCGTCGAGGGGGAGTCCTGGGAGGCACAGGTCTGGGCACGGGAAATCATAACACCGTCACCCCTGATATATGAGATCCTGCAGGACGAGGCCGTCCCGAAGCTCAATGTCTTTTCCAGCATATTTGCCAGCTATACAGGGCTATCCCAGGAGGACCCCCGCCTATATAGCTCTATTTTCTCTTTTATGGCCCCTTTCGCCATGGTATTTTACGCCCGGCAGAACGGACTGGAGTATAAACGAGTTCTCCCCGTCGAAATCCCCCACAGCACATTTCTTGAAAATCTAAAACGTTTCGCCTTTGCCGGACTTGATGCCTTTCGGGAAAGTTTGGAGTAAAAAAAGAAGGGGCAATCATTTTTCTTGTGGGATGAGCGTTTGAGCCCGTTCTTGGGTTGCAAATAAA
>CAMCRT010000062.1 GCA_945877355.1 uncultured Mitsuokella sp.
AGTGAGTTTCATCAAATTATAATGGAAGAGTTTACACATAAACCTTGACACAATCCATTCCTGTTCACATCCATATACGCCCTAGCAGCATATATTCTCTTAAATAGCATTCACAAAATTCTTGCAAAGATTTTCGATATATTTCATTCGTAATAGGGTATCTATCCATTCCTTCGGTATCTTATCCATACCGTATGCGAGCCCTGCCAGTCCCCCGGTAATAGCGGCGACGGTGTCCGTATCTCCCCCAAGATTAACTGCCCGTAGGACACAGTCCGCGTATCTATTCCCCTTCAACAAACACCACAAAGCAGCTTCCATTGTATCAACTACATAGCCACTGCTTTTGATGGCAGTTTCTGGGAGCTCAGCCAACACCTCGCAATTCCAAAGACGTGAGTACGTGTCTATCTCCTCCACAAAATTCTTCTTCGCCCCATAGTAGCTTCGTGCCTGCTCGAGCCCCGCACAAATAGCCTCCGATAGATTCACTCCATCCAAAAGACCTACGGCAATTGCTACATAGATGCCACAGGCCATTTGACTACGTGGATGCGCATGGGTAAGACATGATACGTGATGTACTTCTTCCATACCTTCTTCTGTCAGCTTTTTGCCATGCTTTGCGTAGAGATAAAGAGCCAATGGGCCAATGCGCATGAGGGATCCATTTCCATTATCATATTCACTTGCCCCACCGCATTGGAGAGGTTCTGTCCCATGTGCATATTTCATAAGTCCTGCTGGGTCCCTCGCCCGATATCAAAGAGCACCCCTGTCGGTGTAAACTCTGCCCTATCCATCCATGCTACAAAGTTATCCATGATATCTGCATAATCAACCAACCTACACCGGGTGATACTCTCCAATAACGCAAGCGTCATACTCGTGTCATCGGACCATGCGCCCGGCGGCATATCATACGTGCCGAATCCACGCATATCCGTCACTGGGTCTTGCATAAGCTTTTCGCGTGGCTGAAACTCCACAGGTACACCCAACGCATCGGCAATGGCATGCCCAAATATGAGTGCTTCCACCGCATTTACACTAATTCCCAATATCTTCATATCCTTCCTGTAAAATTGTATATCGCTCTCCAAAAAAGGCTCCGCCGATGGCAGAGCCTTGTCTTTACATGAATAGAGCAATCTGATCGCTTTCGCTCATGCCGTCGAGGCAGCCGTGAGCTCTGAGAATCTCGATATTTGTCTTGGAGATGCCAGAGCGACGACGGAGATCCTCGATGGAGGTGAATATGCCATCCTTTCGGGCCTCCACGATGCCCTGGGCTGCCTTTGTGCCCATGCCGGACAGGGAGGCGATGGGCGGCAGGAGCTCCTCTCCCACGATGCGGAACTTCTCCGCATCGGATTCGTAAATATCCACATAGCGGCAGGAGTAGCCCCGGATATACATCTCCCAGGCCAGCTGGAGGACGATGAGTGTGGCGTTCTGCTTTACGTCCAGCTTCTTTTCCTTGGCCGCCTCCTCCAGTGCAGCGATTTCCTGGCCGACCACTTCCTTGCCCCGGGCAATGACATTGGCATCAAATTCTGCCGCCCGGATGGAGAAATAGGCCGCATAGTAGGCCAGTGGATAGTGCACCTTGCAGAAGGCGATTCGATAAGCCATCATGACGTAGGCCGTGGCATGGGCCCTGGGGAAAAGATATTTTATCTTCTGGCAGGACTCGATGAACCACTCGGGTATATTCCCCGCCCGCAGGGTCTCTACCACATCCTCCTTGATGCCCTTCCCCTTTCGGACATTCTCCATAGTCTTGAAGGAAAGGAGCGGATCAATGCCGCTGTGGATGAGGTACATCATGATGTCATCGCGGGCAGAGATGGCATTCTTGATGGTGCATTGGCCGCCACGAATGAGGTCCTGGGCATTGCCGAGCCACACATCCGTCCCATGGGAAAAGCCGGAAATGCGAACGAGATCCGAAAACACATCGGGATTCGTATCATCAATCATCTGACGGGTAAAGGGCGTGCGGAACTCGGGGATGCCAAAGGTACCGCTGGTGGCTCCCAGCTCCTCCGGCGTCACACCGAGAGCCGAAGTCGAATTGAATAGGGACATGGTGGGTACGTCGTCAAGGGGGATGGTCTTCGGATCACGATGGGTGAGATCCTCCAGCATTTTGATGACTGTGGGATCATCGTGGCCAAGGATATCCAGCTTGACGAGACGACTGGAGATAGAGTGGTAATCGAAATGGGTCGTTATGGTGCCACATTCCATATCGTTGGCAGGGTGCTGGATAGGTGTAAAATAGTGGATATCCATATTGCGCGGCACGACCATGATGCCCGCTGGGTGCTGACCCGTCGTGCTCTTGACACCCATGCAGCCATGGGCGAGCTTATCGATATAGGAAATGTGCTTCTTGACGCCCTTTTCCTCGAAGAACTTCTTCACGTAGCCAAAGGCCGTCTTGTCCGCCACGGTCTGGATGGAGCCAGCACGGTAGACATTGTCCTTGCCGAATAGGATTTCCGTATACTTATGAGCCACTGGTTGATAGGTGCCAGAAAAGTTCAGATCGATATCCGGGACCTTATCGCCATCGAAGCCAAGGAATACGGCGAAGGGAATATCGTGGCCATCCTTGACAAGGGGTGTGCCGCATACCGGGCACTCCATATCCGGCAGGTCGTAGCCGGAGCCATAGGAGCCATCCTCTATAAACTTGCTATACTGGCAGTGGGGACAGCGCCAATGGGGCGGAAGCGGATTGACCTCTGTGATGCCCGTCATGGTGGCAATAAAGGAGGAGCCGACAGAGCCTCGCGATCCCACCAGGTAGCCATCATCATTCGACTTCTTCACGAGACGCTGGGCAATAAGATACAGCACGGAAAAGCCATGGCCGATGATGGGCTTTAGCTCCTGCTCAAGACGATCCTTCACCACCTTCGGAAGATTCTCCCCATACATGGCCTTTGCCCGATTGTAGCTCATGGTGCGGATTTCTTCGTCTGCACCGGGAATCATGGGGGAATAAAGATCCTTCGGTATCGGCTTAAACCGCTCGATGGTGTCATTTATTCGCCGGGAATTCGTCACAACAGCCTCGTAGCAGAGGCCTTCTCGAATCTCATCCAGATAGGCAAACTCCTCCAGCATCTCTTCTGTCGTGCGCAGGTAAAGGGGCGGTTGAAGCTCCGCATCGGAAAACCCCTTGCCCTTCATGAGAATGGCGCGATAAATGCTGTCCTCAGGATTGAGAAAGTGCGTATCGCAGGTGGCAACAAGAGGCTTTCCCAGCTCGTCAGCAAGGGCAGCCACCTTGCGATTTATATTGAGCAGATCTTCGTCAGTCTGGATATCCGGATGCTTGTCACTGCGCTTTAAAAAATCGTTGTTGTGGATAGGCTGGATTTCCAGATAATCGTAGAAGGAAGCAATCTCTTTCAGATCTGCATCGCTTTGACCATCAACAATGGCTGTAATGAGCTCTCCCGCCTCGCAGGCCGATCCGATGAGCACTCCTTCCCGGAACTCCTCCACGATACACTTCGGAAGGCGCGGACGACGGCGGAAATACTTTAGATGAGACAGGGATACCATCTGGTAGATGTTCCTGAGCCCCACCGGATTCTTTGCCAGAAAGATAATATGGTTTGCACGTTTCTGGGTATTGTCATTGTCGACAAGGTAACCCTCCATGCCGTAGATCACCTTGATGTCGAGCTTATACTTTTCCAGGGCCTTCTCTGCATCTGGGAAAGCCTGCACCACACCGTGATCCGTGATAGCGATGGCGGGCCAGCCCCACCGAGCCGCTGTCTGAATGAGCTTCGCCGGAGAAACGACCGCATCCATGCTGCTGAGCGTCGTATGGGCGTGGAGCTCCACACGCTTTTCTTCTGCGTGATCCTCCCGCTGTTTGACCTCCTTCTTCGCCAAGCCATCTATGAATAGGACATACTCATTCATATAGGTATCATAGCGGATCGACCCACGAATGCGGACATACATTCCTTCCTTGATAGATTCCTTCACCTTTTCAAGTTCATCTTCCGAAGCATTCTTCTTCCCGGGCTTGAAGAATACCTTGCAGGCAATCCCGTTTGTGTCATCCGACACACAGAAGGAGAGAAGCGTGCTTCCTGTCTTGAAGGTGTTGAACTTTATACCAGAGCCAGGGCCTTCGCCTATGGTTCCTTCCACGACGATATTCTTCATTTCCCCATCGATATCATCGATACGCGTGGACTCCCCCATGACGCTTCGTCCGAATATGAGGTTTCCTGAGCCCTCCACCCGAACAGGCGAAGTATAGCTTTCTTTTCCCTTCTTTGCACTTGACCTTTCGGCTTTCTTTTTTGCCTTTGGCACGACAGAAAGCTTAGGGGCCTGATGTAGAGCGGGCATCGCCCCTGCGGATTTCGACGAGGAGTGCGTGCTTCCTGTCACTTCCATGTTATCGATGACCTCATCACTGGCCTCGAATTCCACTATGCAGCGATAGCCCAGCTTCTTTTCAATGGTCTCCATCATGGCATGGGTCACGGAGTGAGCCCGCATGATCTCCCCACCAAGCTCCCCAGGAACATTTAGGAGCACCTTGCTTCCATCCACCACATAAGTGGAACGTTTTAGCAGCTGATAAACGCTCCCATTCCCCTCTGAGGAATCCTCGATAATCTCTCCCCATAGCTTCGTGAGACCATCCTCGATGTTCACCACATCCTGATAGAATGTGACACTCAAAAGATCGAAGCATCTTACAATCTCATCAGCAGCTCGATCAAGGAGCTCTGAAGGAATCAAAGTCTGTGCGCAGAGAGCTATCTCCCAGCATTTTTCCTTCCCGGAGATTTCCACATGACGAATAACGCCTCCTCTCAGGAGACGTTTTTCCTCATCTGTTGCTTCCATTCCCTGTATGAGCTTCCAAAAGAGATTTGCCTCTTGTGGCTGGATACGATACTTTTGCATAGGGCACACTTCTCCCTTTCTTTGTACTCTCTGATTCTATCACAGGGCCCCTTGGAAGTAAACCGAACACAGCATGTAGCAACATAGCAAAAAACTTCTTCTATCAAAAATAGAAGCTCCTGTACATACGAAAAACGCCCCGGCAAAATGCCGAAGCGTCTTTTCGTAACCTAGCAAAGGAAATTATTTTCCTGCAAGAGTCTTATAGGTGTTGTAGCGAATCTCTGCGTCGTGGCGGGTCTTCTTGAAGAGCTCCTCCGCCTGATCGGGCACAGCACGCTTCAGGTTGATGTAGCGGTTCTCGCCCATGAGGAAGTCCTGGAACTTCTCGAAGTCCGGAGCCTTGGAGTCGAGGCTGAACGGATTCTTGTCCGTACCCTCAAGCTGCGGGTTGTAGCGATAGTTCGCCCAGTAGCCGCACTCGACAGCGAGCTTCTGCTCGAGCTGTGCGCAGCCCATGCCCTTGCGAATACCCTGATTGATGCAGGGCGAGTAGGCGATGATGAGGGACGGGCCATCATAGGCCTCAGCCTCTGTGAGAGCCTTCAGGACCTGATTGTTGTCTGCGCCCATGGCGACCTGGGCCACATAGACATAGCCGTAGGACTTTGCCATCATGCCGAGGTCCTTTTTGCGCGTACGCTTGCCCGTAGCAGCAAACTCAGCGATAGCAGCAGCCGGCGTGGACTTCGAGGCCTGGCCGCCCGTGTTGGAATAGACCTCCGTATCGAGGACGAGGACGTTGATATCCTCACCGGAAGCGAGGACATGATCGAGGCCGCCGTAGCCGATATCATAGGCCCAGCCGTCGCCGCCGAAGATCCACTGGGAGCGCTTCACGAGATAATCGCGATCCTCATAGAGGGCTGCGATAGCCGCATCTGCGCCCTTCTCCTTCTCGAGGAGTGCGGAGAGCTTCTCTGCACGCTCGCGGGTTCCGTTGGAGTCGTTGCGGTTGTCCGCCCACTCCTTCAGAGCTGCCCGGAGGTCATCACTGCCGATGCCCTTCTCAATGATAGCTGCTGCGTCTGCTGCCAGCTTCTCGCGGATAGCCTTGACGCCAAGTGCCATGCCGAGGCCATACTCAGCATTATCCTCGAAGAGGGAGTTTGCCCAAGCAGGGCCCTGGCCCTTGTGGTTCGTCGTGTAGGGCATTGCCGGAGCACTGCCGCCCCAGATGGATGTGCAGCCCGTGGCATTTGCCACCATCATGCGATCGCCAAAGAGCTGGGTGACGAGCTTGACATAAGGCGTCTCGCCGCAGCCAGCGCAAGCGCCGGAGAACTGAAGCAGCGGCTGCTCGAACTGGGAGCCGACAACGGTCTCCTTCTTCATCGGGTTCTTCTTCGGTGCGACCTTCTTCGGATCCACGCCGTAGTCGAAGAATACCTGCTCTGCCTTGAGCTTATCATCAAGCGGCGTCATGGTGAGAGCCTGAACAGGGCAGACATTTGCGCAGTTGCCGCAGCCGAGACAGTCCATGGTGGAGACAGCCACCGTGAAGTGGTAGTTCTTCACAGCCTTTGCATCCTTATGCTTGAAGCCTTCCGGTGCTGCCTTGAGCTCCTCGTCCGTCGTGAGGACCGGGCGGATCGTAGCATGGGGGCAGACATAGGAGCACTTGTTGCAGGCGATACACTTCTCATTATCCCAGACAGGTACATTGATGGCCGTGCCGCGCTTCTCGAAGGCTGCACCGCCGACCGGGTACGTGCCGTCGACAGCTTCGCCAGCGAACTTCGACACCGGCAGCTTGTCGCCTTCCTGACGGTTCATGACGTTCTGGACTTCCGTGATGAAGGCTGGAACGTCTTTTGCCTCGACCTTTTCGTCCTCGGCATTTGCCCAGTCAGCCGGCACTTTGACCTCATGGAGGGCTTCGATGCCCTTGTCGATGGCGCCGTTGTTCATGTTGACGACCTTCTCGCCTTTGGAGCCATAGCTCGTGACGACAGCGTCCTTCAGGTACTTGACAGCCTCATCGATGGGGATGATGTTCGCGAGCTTGAAGAACGCGGACTGCATGACCATGTTGAAGCGGCCGCCAAGGCCGAGCTCCTTCGCGATGTCCACGGCGTTGACCGTGTAGAACTTGATCTCGTTCTTCGCGATGTAGCGCTTCATATAGGCCGGCAGATGCTTCGAGAGATCCTCGTCGCTCCAGACCGTATTGAGAAGGAACGTGCCGCCCTTCTTCAGGCCTGCGAGGAGATCATACTTGAATACATAGGACTGCTGGGAGCAGGAAATGAAGTTTGCGTTGTTGATGAGGTACGGGCTCGTGATGGGCAGCTTGCCGAAGCGGAGATGGCTCATCGTGATGCCGCCGGACTTCTTCGAGTCATAGGCGAAGTATGCCTGAGCATACATGTCCGTGTTGTCGCCGATGATCTTGATGGCGCTCTTGTTTGCACCAACCGTACCGTCGGAGCCAAGGCCCCAGAACTTGCAGGACGTGGTGCCTTCCGGCGTGAGATCCACATCCGTATGGGAAGGAGCAAGGCTCTTGTGGGTCACATCGTCATCGATGCCGATGGTGAAGCCATGCATCGGAGCGTCCTTCTTGAGCTCCTCATAGACTGCGAAGAGCTGATCCGGCGTGGTGTCCTTGCCGCCGAGGCCATAGCGGCCACCGACGATGACCGGGTTGAGGTCAGAGTCATAGAATGCGGACTTCACATCGAGGTAGAGCGGTTCGCCGATAGCGCCCGGCTCTTTCGTGCGATCGAGAACGGCGATCTTCTTGACCGTCTTCGGCATATCCCGGAAGAAATGCTTGACAGAGAACGGGCGGAAGAGATGGACGGAGACGACGCCGACCTTCTCGCCATTGGCATTGAGATAATCTGCTGCCTCACGGGCTGCCTGGGTGACAGAGCCGATGGCGACGATGACGCGGTCTGCATCCTTTGCGCCGTAGTAGTCGAAGAGATGATGCTCACGGCCCGTGATCTTTGCGATATCCGCAAAGGCGCTCTCGACGAGCTCGGGGATAGCCTCATAGTACTCGTTCGATGCCTCACGGCCCTGGAAGTAAACATCCGGGTTCGTGGCGGAGCCGCGCTGGACGGGATGATCCGGATTCAGGGCACGGCGACGGAACGCGTCGAGAGCCTTCTGGTCAAGCAGAGGACGCAGGGCCTCGTAGTCCATGACCTCGACCTTCTGAATCTCATGGGACGTGCGGAAGCCATCGAAGAAGTTGATGAAGGGAACGCGTCCCTTGATGGCGACGAGATGTGCAACAGCCGAGAGATCCATGACCTCCTGGACGCTTGCCTCGGCAAGCATGGCGCAGCCAGTCTGGCGAGCTGCCATGACATCCTGATGGTCGCCGAAGATATTGAGGGAGTTCGTAGCAAGCGCACGTGCACTGACGTGGAATACGCCCGGCAGAAGCTCGCCCGACACCTTGTAGAGATTCGGAATCATCAGGAGAAGTCCCTGGGATGCCGTGTAGGTCGTCGTGAGCGCACCAGCCTGCAACGAACCATGCACAGCACCGGCTGCGCCTGCCTCCGACTGCATCTCGACGAGGCGCACCTTCTGACCGAAGAGGTTCTTTGCCCCCTTCGCGGCCATGGCATCTACATGCTCTGCCATCGGGGATGACGGTGTAATCGGGTAGATTGCAGCCACATCCGTGAAAGCATAGGAGATGTAGGCGGCAGCTGTGTTGCCGTCCATGGTCTTCATCTTTTTGCTCATGTTTTTTGCTCCCCTCTAAAACTGAACAGTTTCATATAGACAGCGCAAGATTTGCACCGCCATTCATGTGTGCCTTCCCTGCCCAAGGGCAAAGAGGCGACACACAGAAATCAAGAAGGACAGCGGATCATTTCCGCCTGCTTCGGCAAAAGGAAAAGAACTCTTGTGCCTAGATAATATTTATAGAAAGCATAACGCTCTATTGCTTTCCATTATACTCGTTCTTGAGTCGAAAGTAAACAAGATAGATTGAAGTTCATCACGTTATTTTTTTCTCATGAATTATTACAATATATTCTATTTTCAGTATTTTATGAAACCTACAAGGCGCCTGTTGACACGTTGCTTTCCTTGAGCGGACAATAAAAAAAACTGGCCAAAGCCAGTAAAGTAAGATGGTCGGGATGACAGGATTCGAACCTGCGGCCTCCTCGTCCCGAACGAGGCGCGCTACCAAACTGTGCCACATCCCGACAACGATGAGTAGTATACTATAAAACAGAACGGTGTGCAAGTGCTTTTTCTGCCGCAAAGCCCACATAGAGAAAACAAAAAACGTTGCAATGGATAATTGCAAAATATGAAAATCCGATATAAAATAAAGCCAGCTTATTTCTTATCTACATACAAAGAGAGTGGTGTTTGATGAAAGCAACCGAAGTAAAAAAAGATATCTACTGGGTCGGCGCCATCGACTGGTCCATGCGCTCCTTCCACGGGTATTCCACAAGCCGCGGCTCCTCCTACAATGCTTACTTGATCCTCGATGAAAAGATAACCCTCATCGATACGGTGAAGCATGGATTTGTCGGTGAGATGATGGAGCGCATCAAATCCGTCATCGACCCTGCGAAAATCGACTACATCATTTCAAACCACGCAGAGCCGGATCACTCCGGCTCCCTTCCGAGCATCTTGAAGTACTGCCCCAATGCGAAGGTCATCACCAGCACACCAAACGGCCTCAAGGCACTGAAGGCCCGTTACGGCGAGTATAACTATGAGCCGGTAAAGCTCGGGGATACGATCTCCATCGGCAAGCGTTCCCTGACCTTCGTGCCCACTCCCATGCTCCATTGGCCGGACAGCATGATGACCTATTGCCCGGAGGAAAAGGTTCTCTTCTCAAATGATGGCTTCGGCCAGCATCTCGCCTCCAGCCAGCGCTTTGATGATGAAAACGACGAGCCCATCGTCTTCGAGGAGGCGAAGAAATACTACGCAAATATTCTCATGCTCTACGGTCGTCAGGCTGCCAAGGCCCTCAACGATATGAAGGACTTCGATATCGAGATGATCCTGACGGGCCATGGCATCAGCTGGCGCAAAAATGTGGCAAAGATCCTCGATCTATACAAGCATTGGGCCTCTGGCGATGCAGAGGATACAGCCGTCGTCGTCTTCGACTCCATGTGGCATTCCACAGAGAAGATGGCCCATGCTATTGTGGAAGCCTTCAACGAGAAGGGCATTCCGGCAAAGTTCTACGATATCAAGGCAAACCATTACTCCGATATCATGGTGGATCTTCTGACCTGCAAGTACCTGGCCGTGGGCTCCTCCACCATCAACAACCAGATGATGCCCCCCATCGCCCAGTTCCTCTGCTACTTCAAGGGCCTCTCCCCCCGCCGCCACAAGGCCTTTGCCTTCGGCTCCTACGGCTGGGGCGGCCAGAGCATCGCTCTCGTGGAGAACGAGCTCAAAGATGCCGGCTGCGAAATCATCCTGGACAAGATTCGCATCCAGGACGTGCCGACAAGCAAGCAGCTGGAGGATATCCGCCAGAAGGTTCTCGCACTGTAACAGCATATCAATGGCAAAATGCCTGTCTGGAAATTTTCCAGGCAGGCATTTTTACTGCAAGATCCGTGTATCAGGACTTCTCTTCCGTCTCCTCCGGCTTTTCCTCCACATGCTCAAAGAGATAGAGGTAACGCTTCTTGAACTCCTCCGGTGTCATGCGATAGGCATTGGCAAGGCCGGGATCATCGAGGTCCTCCCGCTCCATGCGCATCATGGAGCCCCGGGCAATGCGATACTGGACGGAGTGGATATTGACCTTGCGCACCCGTGTCTTCCCCGTTGCCGGGTCCTTGATATCCTCAAAGCGCATGGGCACGGCCTCATTGTTCTGAATCGAGATGAGAGCCCCGCTATCGCCCCGCATCAGGAACTTCACTGCCTCGTAGCCAAGGGACCGGGCATAGTCGATATCATAGGCGATCGGAGCCGTGCAGCGAAGCTCATAGCCGATTTCCTTATCGATGATGCTGAGCTTGATGCCGAGCTTCTTGACCTCCGCAAGCACCGCCTGCTTCAGGATTTCGCCAAAGTCCAGCTCGCTGTAGCGGATATGGCCATGCTCATCCGTCACGACCTCCCCCAGCTTCTTGAAGTCCTCCGGCGCAATCTTCTCGATGATGCCCTCAGCGATGACGGCTACACCGTAATTCTTGCCGGTAAGATACCGCTTCACGATGGAGCCCGTGATGATATCGACGACATGTTGCAGAGGCACTCGCTCCTCCGGAAGCTCCTCCGGAATCAGCGTGAGCGCTGCACCGGCACTCCGCCCCATGCCAATGGCGAGGTGGCCTGCCGTGCGGCCCATGGCGATGGTGAAGTACCATCGGTTATTCGTCGTGCGAGCATCCTCCATGAGGTTTTCGATTTCCGTCGTGGCAAAGGCGCGGGCCGTCTCAAAGCCAAAGGTCGGGACCCCCTCGGGAAGCGGCAGATCATTGTCGATCGTCTTCGGCACATGGACCACGTTGATGGTGCGGCCGGATCTCCGAGCAAACTCTGACACAGCCGCTGAGCTATAGGCCGTATCATCGCCGCCGATTGTTACAAGATGAGTGACACCTAGCTCCGTGAGCGTCTCGACAACCGTGCGCAGATCCGACTCCTTCTTCGTCGGATTAAATCGAGACATCTTCAGGATACAGCCTCCTGTCATGTGGATGCGACTGATATCGTTGGGAAGCAGACGGACATAATTTTTCTCTCCTCGCGCAAGACGAGAAAACCCATCATAGATGCCGAGCACATCCCAGCCGTTGCGCGTAGCCTCCCGCACGATTCCAGATATGACACTGTTGATGCCAGGAGCCGGCCCGCCTCCGCAGACAATAGCAATGACATTCTTGATCCCGATCATGGAGATACCCCCTTATGAATAGTCGTCTGAATTTTTTTCTTCACAATCAACTATTCTCGATATTTTCTGAAATTCCTGCAAAAACCATGCAAAAACTTGCCAATAATAAAATTTGCCACGTAAAAAGGCCACATGATGGATATGCTCTGTCATGTGACCTTAAGGAATCTCTTATATTCTTCTATGCGACTAGCGGCCATGCGATGCTTGCCGCGCCCTTGGGCTGGCGCACCATCGCATTGTAGTGGATGCTCTTTTGAACGGCACGCTCGATTTCCTCAGGCGTGGCGCTTTCGCTGCGACGAATCTCGTAGACCTCGTGGGAGGCCTGCTTTACGGCAAAGGACTGGGGCGTGTGGAACTGCACCTCCACCCGCATGCCTTCGGGGCTCACGAAGTGGACATTTACACCCTGGTAGAACTTCCCACCCCAGGCATTGCGGAACTCTGCCACCTGGTAGCCCTTATCCGCAAGATATGCCATCGCCCGCGTGACAAGATGCGCGTAATGGGCCGGCGCAGCCGCCACGGTGTAGCGCAGCACATCTGTGATGCGGGAAGCGGACTCCTTCAGGCTGATCCCCGCTGCCTTCGCCTCGCGAAAAATCTTTTGTGACAGGCTTTGGAAGGATTTGATGCGATACTCGAGACCAATGAGGGACGCCCCCATCCGCTCGATACCGCGCATATCCCCTGTCACGGTGGGCTCTGCCTTTTTCGCCTTCATGAGAAGCTGTGTCGTCAGCCTCCGAAGGGTTTCGCCCAGAGCTCTTGGAATCATCATGTTCTTGCTTCGATCTGCTTTTCCTGACTCGCGATTCATTTACGTCCCTCCAGACCATTGGACTGAATGTTGTATTTGATACGACTCACAGATGAAACGATGGCACCTCCCTTCGATGTTTGAATCGATTGAGTTTTCACTCTTCCTACTATCAGGATACTATGTTTTCTAAACTTTGTCAAGGAGTACAGATGTTTTGAACAAAAAAAGAACCCTGCAACATATACGTGCAGAGTCCTCATTATGGCTGCTCTTAATAGTGCGGATGTGCCTTGACGTAGTCAACAGGGCGGGACCAGTCGACACTGACCCCTGTCTCCTCCCAAAGGCGGGTGATACCAAGCTCGAAGCTTCTCTCATCAGCCAGAGGATCGACCTCCACTGGCGTGAAGTCCGTCAGCGACTCATGGGGAACGCCGATGGTATGCTTCTTCTGGAGGAAGCTTTCGACGCTCTCCTTTGCCGTATCATTTGCAATATGTACTTCTGCCGCCTTCGCCGCAGCATCGTAGTCAAGCCAGCCCAGATCCTTTCCGAAGCTGATAGCCACGCTATACGTTGGTGTCATTTCCATGCTCCTTATGCATTGAACGTCTAGATGATAGGCATCTCTTTGTCAAAACGACCTCCGTATATTATACAGGAGATTTTCCCCCGCGTCAAAGAATACGTGCAAGGGCTTCGGCCGGTGGCAAAAGCGGGGGTGGCACCTTGCTCTCCCCCAGGTGCTTGATCATCCAGACGATATCATGCCAGGCTCCCAGCTTGTAGCCCGCTCTCTCATAACGGCCAGCGAGTGCATAGCCTCGGGCACGATGAAAGCCCATGCTCGGACTCTCCTTGTCTCCAGCGTCTGCCGGTGCCGTGATGACTGCAACAGCAGAGTTTACGCCTTGGGCAGCCAGCACCGCCTCAAGCGCCGCCAAAAGGTTGGAGCCTCGTCCTCCACCGCGCTTATCCTGTCGAAGATATATGGAGGTCTCTGCCGACCAGGTATAGGCAGCCCGAGCGCCGAAGGGATGGGCATAGGCATAGCCTATGATTTCTCCAGATTCCTCAAGCACGAGGAAGGGGTGCGTACGAAGCACTCCCGCAATACGCGCGGCAAACTCCGCAGCATCCGGTATATCCGTCTCAAAGGTGATGGGCGTATCTGTGACATAGGGTGCATAGATGGCCGCAAGGCTGGCTGCATCTTCTGTCGTTGCCATGCGGATGCAGCCGTCTCCCTCAAGTTCAAGTCTGTTCATTTTCCCTGCTTCATGCGATTGATGGCGCTGAAAAGCGCAAGAATCGATGCGGTGATGATGTCCGTATCCATTCCGGCTCCCCAAGTGATGTGGCCCTTCTCGCCAATGATGCCGATGTAGGCCATGGCGCGGCTTGTCTGCCCGATTTCGAGCGCATGCTCGCTGTAGGTAAGATCCTTGTAGCTGATGCCAAGGTTCTTCTGCAAGGCATTGGACACGGCATCAAGACGGCCGTTGCCCTGGGCGATAAAGGTCTCTGCCTTGCCATTGACAAAGAGGTCGACCGTGCCCTTGCGGGTTCCATCCGGCTCTTTGCGAAGAGTGAAGTCGTCCAGCTTGTAGGGGGACTCCACATTGACGTATTCCTGCTGGAAAATCTGGTAGATTTCGTCGGGAAGAAGCTCCTTGTGCTTGTGATCCGACACGCCCTTGACGAAGTATCCAAAGTCCTCCCGCATCTTCTTCGGCATATCGATGCCGTACCTCTGCTCCATGATGAAGCCTACGCCGCCCTTGCCGGACTGGCTGTTGATGCGGATGACATCCCCCTCGTACTCCCGGCCCACATCCTTCGGATCGATGTAGAGGTACGGGAGCGTCCACTTGTCCGGATTCTTCTCCTCCTTCCACTTCATGCCCTTTGCAATGG
>CAMCRT010000063.1 GCA_945877355.1 uncultured Mitsuokella sp.
CCTGAATAAACCCTTTAAAATAAAAATTATCAGTTATTTAGCAGTCACTATATAGAAAAAATGTTTTCTTGAAAGACATTGAAGTCATATTGAAGTTCATATTGAAGTGACGTTGAAGTTTACAGTGAAGTCACTTTGAAGTTTTATTGAAGCAGCTTCAATAAGTCCGTCGTGTATTGTATTGCAAAAGAGTCTATGTCGTTTATGTTGCCATAAAGGTGAAGCAATATGCTACGGACTGCGATTCCCAAGCACTTCCCGATTCTCCGTAGCTGCTGAAACATCAAAACAAGTAAATTCCAAGAGCTTTGTCTGCGACTCAAACAGGACTCGCCCCCTCAAAGCCACTATCAAGACAGAAGAAAACATGGTATAATTAGAGAAAATAATAGGAGGTAACCACATGGGGCGTATAAAAGACTGGGAGGAACTGACTATCCGGGACAACTTCCTCTTTCAAAAGGTCATGCAGAACCGGCGGCTATGCAAGCGGCTCATCGAAAAGCTGCTGCACATCAAAATAAAGTCACTCACCTATCCGACAACAGAGAAAACCATCGAGGCCAGCCCCACTCAGAAGGCCATCCGACTTGACCTCTACGTGGAGACCGAGGATGGTACGATTATCGATATCGAGATGCAGACGGCCGACAAATCGCTCGGCTGGCTTCCCAAACGCACCCGCTACTACCAAGCCATGATCGATCTCAATGTACTGGGAAAGGGCAAGGACTATATCGAGCTCAAGATGTCCTTCATCATCTTCATTTGCACCTTCGATCCTTTCCCCGGGAACAATCGCAAGGTGTATACGTTTTCCAGCCGTTGCCATGAGCAGGACGGTCTGGAGCTCGGGGACGAGACAGTAAAGATTTTCCTGAATACAAAGGGCACAATCGGCGAGGTGGACGAGGATATCGACAAGTTCCTTGCCTACGTGGATGGCAAAGCCGCCGAAGGAGAATTTACCCGCGACATCGCCGCGGAGGTCGAGAGAATAAAGCAACACAACGAAACGAAGGTGGAGTATATGACACTGATGATGGAGCTAAAAGAGCAAAGGCGCGAAGGATACGATGAAGGCAGGACCGACGGAAGAGCCGAAGGGCGTGTCGAAAATATTGTGAGCAATGTCCGTTCCCTCATTACCAAGACAGGTTGGTCTCCTGACAAGGCCTTTGATATGCTGGGTGTCCCACAGGAAGACAGGGCATCTGTAGCTGAAAAACTATGATGATAACGCAGGCATAAGATGGACTTGTCTCTGGCGTTTCCAGACGCAACCAGATGGCAAAAACCGCCACTATTACGAAGCGATAGAAGCGGTAGAAGTGAACATCACACCATTACGGCACCGACAAAAAGGCTGTTTCACGACAATGATTGTGAAACAGCCTCTTTTATAGGGTCGGGTATTTTTCCACGGGGTAGCCGTCTTTTTCGGCGTCCTCCCGTTCCTTTTGCTCGCGGATCTCTGCCATGACCCGGTTGTACTCCCGGTACTTTTCCTCCGGCGGGGCGTAGCTGGGGAACTCTCGGTGGAGCTTGGCGAGGCCGGTGCCGAGGCGGCGGATTTCCTTGGCGCGCTGCTCCTGCTTCTTGAGGCGGAGCCCCCGCTCGATCTCGACGGCCCGCTCCTTTTGCTGGATCTCGAAGAGGCGCCGCTCCTGGGCCTTTGTGGCGACCTCGTACTCCTTGAAGACCCGCCAGGCCACGCAGGAGGCCGCGCCGATGGCGAGGATGAGGATGATGGCTAGTACCATGGGGCGTACTCCTTTCTTTCGGATGGCTTGTAATGGTGGCTTGTGCGAAGGGGCTGCCGTTTCCTGACGGTCTCCCTTATTTCAGCAGCTCGTAGAGGATGGAGCCGGAGCAGGTGACATAGAGAATGATGAAGATGGATTTTTTGATGAGCTCCCGAGGCATGTGGTTGAACACAAGGTTGCCGCAGACGATGCCGAGGGCTAGGGCGGGCAGGAGGTAGATGAACTCATGGGCCGCCGGGGCGATGGGGTGCCCTCCCACCAGGTAGCTGGTCAGGGAGCTGGCATTGCAGGCGAGGAAGAAAACGAAGCAGGTGGCACGGAAGACATCGGCGGGGATGCTCGACCGGGCGAGGTAGATGAGGTAGGGAGGCCCTGCCATGCCGGCGGTGACGCTGGTGATGGCGCAGAAGAAGCCCGCGATGAGGGAGTTGCGCCGCCGCACGCGGACCTGCACATGCAGGAGCTGCATGAGGCTGTTGGACACGAGAATGAGGATATTGATAAATATCTTGAGCTGGCTGGCGTTCATGGAGTCAAAGATGAAGAAGCCCACGGGGAGGCCGAATACGACGCCACAGGCGAGGTATAGGGTGAGCCTGTAGTCGGCCTTTTTCCGCGCCATGTAGCCCTGCACCATGTTGCCGCAGCAGGAGAGCATGAGCATGACGGGGACGGTGAGCTTCGCGTCGTAGAAGAGCATGAGGAGCGGCGCCCCGACAATGACGAGGCCGAAGCCCGTGATGGACTGGAGAAAAGCCGCTGTAAAGAGGGCGAGGGCCGGCCCGATATGGGCCTCGACGCCAAGAGCATAGGCCTCAAGCATCTTGTTCCTCCTGCATGGCGCGGAGCCCCGCCGTAAATTCCTCGAAGGAGAGGTCAAAGTAGTCGAGGGTCCTCAGCGCCTCGTAGACTTCTGTCTGGGATTTCGCCCCATCGATCCGCGCCCCGAGGGACTCCTCCGTCAGCGCGTGAAAGAGCATGTGGGTAATCTCGTCCAAGCTCCGCTGCATACCATTGCCTCCATTCCCATAAAAATCCTTTTCCAAATGGGTTCTACTGATATATAATAGCAGATAGCTCTTCATTTTTCAAAGGAGGGAATTCATGAAAGACTTGCTTGACGTGCACACCCACACCATTGCCAGCATCCATGCCTACAGCACGCTGCGGGAGATGGTGACGGCGGCGAAGGCGAAGGGGCTGGAGCTCATTGGTATCTCCGACCACGGCCCCGCCATGCCCGGCGCGATCCATAAAATGTATTTTGCCAACTTCAAGGTCATCCGCCCGGAGGATTTCGGCATCGATATCGTCATGGGCATCGAGCTCAATGTCATCGACTACGTCGGCAGCACGGATCTGCCAGAGCGGCAGCTCAGGAAGCTGGACTATGCCATCGTGAGCCTCCACGATGTCTGCGTGCCGCCGGGAACGGTGGAGCAGAATACCGCTGCCCTCATCGGGGCCATGCGCCAGCCGAAGGTGAAGATCATCGGCCACCCGGACAATCCCCAGTTCCCCGTGGACTACGACGCCCTTGCGCGGGCCGCCAAGGAGAACCACGTGCTCCTGGAGCTCAACAACAGCTCCCATATCCCGGAGAGCACCCGGGGCACGGCGGAGTCCGCCCGGGCGCTCCTCACGGCCTGCAAGCGGCACTCCGCCATGGTCATCGTGGACAGCGATGCCCATATCGACAACGATGTGGGCCGCCACGACGCCGCCCTCGCCCGCCTCGTGGAAAACGATTTCCCGGAGGAGCTCGTCATCAATGGCGACCCGAAGGCGTTCCGGGCCTGGATCCGTGACTATTGACGAGGCATCCCAAAAATCCCCCACGTCCTCTTTAGGGCATGTGCATAGTCCCTGCGAGAGCCTGAAAGCCTTCTCCGCGGACAAAGCTGAAACTTTCTACACCATAAAGGAAGTGCATGTATGAATCTGTTCCGCACAAAGAGCATCGCGGAAATGCGAAAGACTGCCGAGCACTCGGGCATGGCAAAGACCCTGGGCTCGCTCGACCTCATCCTCCTGGGCATCGGCTGCGTCATCGGCACGGGCATCTTCGTGCTGACGGGCGTCGCCGCTGCGAAATACGCGGGTCCCGCCGTCACCGTGTCCTTCATCCTGTCGGGCCTCGCCTGCGCCCTGGCCGGCCTCGCCTACGCGGAGTTCGCCTCCCTGGTGCCGGCCTCGGGCAGCGCCTACACCTACACCTACGCGTCTCTCGGCGAGTTCATCGCCTTTATCGTGGGGTGGAACCTCATCCTCGAGTACACCGTCACGGCCAGTGCCGTGGCCTCGGGCTGGTCGGGCTATGTGACGGGCCTCCTGCTCTCGGCAGGCATCGACCCCGGGCACGCGCTGACCCATGTCCCCGCGGATGGGGGCATCATCAACCTGCCCGCCATATTCATCACGCTGCTGCTCTCCGTGTTCCTCATTCGCGGCACCCAGGAGAGCTCGAAGCTGAACCGCATCCTCGTCTTCGTAAAGCTGGCGGCAGTCTTCATCTTCCTGCTGCTGGCGGGCCCCCATGTGAACACGGCAAACTGGAAGCCCTTCATGCCCTTCGGCACCCAGGGCATCGCTGCAGGCGCAGCCATCGTGTTTTTCGCCTACATCGGCTTTGACGCGGTGGCGACCACGGCGGAGGAGTGCAAGAATCCAGCCAAGGATCTTCCCATCGGCATCATCGGCTCCCTCATCATCTGCACGGCCCTCTACGTGGTGGTGGCCGGCGTGCTGACGGGTGTCGTCCCCTATACGGAGCTGAATAACCCAGAGCCCGTGGCCTTTGCCCTTCGCTATATCGGCTACAACCTGGGCTCGGCCCTCGTGGGCGTCGGTGCTATCGCCGGCATCACCACGGTGCTTCTCGTGCTGCTCTACGGCCAGGCCCGCATCTTCTTCGCCATGAGCCGGGACGGCATGGTGCCGGCCAATGTGTGCAAGATCCACAAGCGGTACCACACCCCCTACATCGTGACGGTGCTGGGCGCCATCTTCGTGTCGGGCATCGCAGGCCTCGCCCCCATCGGCCTCATCGCCGAGATGGCAAATATCGGCACGCTCTCTGCCTTCACGGTGGCGGCCATCGGCGTGCTGGTGCTGCGCTTCACAAAGCCGGACCTGCCGCGCCGCTTCCGCTGCCCCGCCGTCTGGCTCATCGCCCCCGCCGCTGTCCTCGTCTGCGGCTACCTCATGGCGAACCTGCCCTTTGACACCTGGATCCGCTTCATCGTCTGGTGCATCATCGGCTGTCTCGTGTATTTCGGCTACAGCTACCAGCACAGCCGCCTGGGCCGCTACCAAAAGCGCATGCGCCGCATCAAGATCCACAAGCACGAAATGGATGAAGGCGAATAAACGCAGGAACTACGTGCGTTACGTGTACCTCCCACTCACCCCGTCTCCGCAAGCGACCGTGCGCTTATCTGCCTATTTACCGCCCTCCATTCAAAACGCGCTACGCTTGAACGGTGAATTCCGGGCGGGGGCAGAACGCGCACTTTCCTCGCTTGCTCCGCTTAAAGGGTTCGCGGGAGGTACACGAACTTACAACCTACCACGCAATTCTACCATATCAGATTCACGTCCTTGCATAACTGAATGAAAAAGGAGTATGTCCATGTTTGTTCATGAATTGACCCGCTGTGGGGCGGCGGAGGCGCTGGCCATCGTCGACCATGAGAAGCGCATCACCTACGGCGAATTTGACGCCGCCATGCAGAATGCCCGGGACCGTCTCTACGCAGAGGGCGTGCGCCAGGGCGATCGGGTTGCCATCTTTTCCCGCAACAGCGCCGACTTCGTCTACGCCTACTTCGCCATCGCGTCCCTGGGCGCCATCGCCGTCCCCATCAACTTCCAGCTGGCGAGCCGGGAAATCGCCTACATCCTGAAGGACGCGGGCATCCACACCCTCGTCACCTACGAGCCGCTAAACCTTGCCGACGCCATGGCGGACCTTCGCTGCCACCTGAAGGTGCGCCAGCTCGACATCCGCGGCATCGGAGAGAAGAAGGACGTGCCGGCTGCGCCTGCGCTCCCGGCGGACTTTACGGAGGACAATCCCTGCGTCATCATCTACACCTCCGGCACCACGGGCCAGCCGAAGGGCGCCGTCCTCTCCCACAGGAATCTCGTGGCGAACGCCAAGCAGATGGCCTTCATGGACTGCAAGCCGGAGCACCGCGTGCTCTGCGTCCTCCCGATGTACCACTGCTTCGGCTGGACCTGCTCCGTGCTCTACCCCTTCCTCTCCGGCGCCCGGGTCATCATCCTCGACAGCTTCACCCCGAAGGAGACCATATCCGTCATCCGCACGGAGGGCGTCACCGACCTCTACGTGGTGCCCTCTATCTGCAGCCTGCTGACGAAGCTCGCCACGGCGGAGGACATGAAGACGCTGCGCCTGGTGGTCTCCGGCGGCACGACGCTCCCGCTGAAAATCGAGCAGGACTTCATCAATAAGTTCGGCGTGGACATCTGCGAGGGCTACGGCCTCTCCGAGGCCTCCCCCGTCGTCACCATGAACCCGGCAGAAAAGCCGAAGGTGGGCTCCATCGGGCCCGCCGTCCCCGGCATCGAGTGGAAGCTGGCGGATGCCACCGGTGCCGAGGTGCCAAAGGGCGAGGTCGGCGAGCTCGTCGTCCGGGGCGACAATGTCATGCTGGGCTATTGGAACCTGCCGGAGGCCACCCAGGATGCCCTTCGGGGCGGCTGGCTCCACACAGGGGACGTGGCGAGGGCCGACGAGGACGGCTACCTCTACATCGTGGACCGGCTGAAGGACATGATCATCAGCATGGGCGAAAACATCTATCCTAGAGAGGTGGAGGAGCTCATCTACCAGTTCCCCGGAATCAACGAGGCCGCCGTCATCGGCATCGAGGACAAGCTCCGGGGCCAGGCCGGCGCCTGCTTCTACACCGTCCACGAGGGCGACGAGGTGAATGTCCGGGCCCTGAAGAAATTCCTCCAGGCAAACCTCGCCCTCTTCAAGATCCCCCGGGAGTTCCACCAGCTGGACGCCCTGCCCCGCACGACGACGGGCAAGATCGCAAAGCGGGAGATCCTCAAGAACTTTATGGAGTCCAAGAAAAAGGGCTGAAATAACGCACAGAAAAAGACGATTCGCGGCGCAAAATGCGCTGTGAATCGTCTTTTTCTTAACTGCGCGACCGGGTGTCTCTGCATGCCTTTCCCGCAGGGCTCCTACGGGCGGGCTCCCCCTGCCCTTCGGGCCCCCCCCTCCCTGAGGGAGGCTTGGGATCCTGCCTTCCAGGATACTTTATCCGATAAAAGCCTATCCTCGGAAAACCACCTCCTTCCCGTGGCAGACTGTGGCTGACACCTTCGAGTGCCTTCCTCCGAATGATGGAACGTGACGGTCTGCTTCGAGTGCCTCCCTCCGGGAGGGAGGTGGCACGCGCAGCGCGTCGGAAGGAGCCCGCGCGTAGGACTGGACATTGATGGAGTGTAACAGCAACCGACTGCTGCCAGATGGGTGCTCTGACCGGGTGCTTTTGCCTGCCTCTCTTGCAGGGCTCCACGGACGGGCTCCCCCTGCCCTTCGGGCACCCCCCTCCCAGAGGGAGGCTTAGGGCTCTGCCTCTCGCAATACAAGTGGAAGGATAAGAAGGGTGAGGAAGCAGGCAGAAAATATTTCGATTTAACGCAAAAAAGGCCGCAGGCATTGCCTGCGGCCTCCTTGTTTGTGGATTTGTTTGAAGTCGTGTGTGGCTTCTATCAGAAGAAGAACTCGACACGGCCGAAGATGGAGCTGACGCCATCGTTGTCGCCCGTCGCGCCGTTGATCTGGCTGCCGCGCGCATAGCGGACCTGGCCCACCACGTTCTTGGTGAAGGTGTAGTTCGCGCCGACTTCCCAAGCCTTCTCGTTTGCGCGGACCGCATCAAAGGTGTTGTAGAAGTCCGCACCAGCGCCGAGGTAGCGATAGGCAAGCCATGCGCCCCAGGTGCCCGCATTCTCCTGCTGTGCACCCTTGTAGTCATACTCGACGCTCCAGGCCTTGTCTGCAACGCGCTCGCCCGTATTGTCGTTGTAGTCCTTCCAGTTGGACTTTGCATAGAAGCCGCCGAGGGCATTGTTGTTGTCGAAGCGATAGTTCGTCTTGAGGAGCCAGAGGTTGATGTTGTTCGTGAGATCGAGATCCTTCGTCGTGTTATCGTTACCACGGAGGTTCAGGCGATGGTAGTCAGCGCCGATATCGAACTTGCCATTTGCATAGCCGAGACCAGCGTAGTAGTAGTTCGCAGCGTCCGTATCCACCGATTTCGTCACATCGAGACCTGCAGCCTCCTTGTAGCCATAGGAGTCGAAGGCATCGCCGTCATCCGTGTGGAGGCGGCCAGCACCGAGGGTGAGCTTCGTCTTGCTGCCGAAGGAGACCTCGGCGCCGGAGAAGTTCGTATCGAAGATGCTGTCATTATCGATGGGGGCGAACTTGCCGATCTTTGCGGTGAAGTTCTTGTAGTCGCCCTGGGCCCACAGACGCTTGAGGCTCAGGTTGCCGTCATCGCCCTCGTCCTCTGCCACATTGACCTTGGCATCGATACGGGATTTGACATGCCAGTTGCTGTTGATTTCAGCGCTTGGCTCGAGACGGAGGAGAGCCTCGTTGACATCATCAGCGCTGTCGTCTGCACGGCTCTCATGGCGGTCACGGGCAACGGTGTAACGGGCCTCGCCGTTCCACTTTACCATATCGGCGTTGCGCTCGAGGTTTGCCACGCGGACGCCGAGGCTCCCCAGCTCGTCGGCGAACTCAGCGGCCAGCTTGTCGATCATGGCCTTGTCAGCGGCGGAGACGTCCGTCTTTGCCATGGCCTTTGCGACGATCTGAGCCATCTCATAGCGGGTGATGTTGCGATCGCCACGGAACGAGTTGTCGCCATAGCCCTCGATGACGCCGTCCTGAGCGAGCTGCGTCACAGCGTCGTAGGCCCAGTGGTCAGCCGGGACATCGGAGAAGGGGTTTGCTGCTGCAAACGTGGTGGATGCTGCGCCGACGACAAGAGCCGTCGTGAGGGCGCTTACGAGTGTCTTTTTCATGATGAATTCCTCCTTCATCAGAACCGGAAGCCTTTGCTTCCTACGTTTATTTGGCGTGTTTCCAGGTTCCGACGAAGAAAGCAGAGTGTCCATGTTTCCTCTCGCGTTCGCCGCTCCCTTGAAACAAGGACATAGTATCATCGATGTCTTAAATGAAAAGACAATTTCGCTTATTTCTCCGTTAAATAGTTGACTGTGAAAATAAATTCTGCGGTAAAATCCGATTAAGTCAATCTTTGAGGTTCTCCGCCTCCCCGCCTGTAGCAAGGATCTGGCGCACGCCCTTTTCAAATTTTGGCCGAGGCAGCATCACAAGATGGCCACAGCCCCGGCATTTCAGCCGGAAGTCCATCCCGACGCGAAGAATCTCCCACTCCGAAGATCCGCAAGGATGCGGCTTCTTCATCCGCACAATATCTCCCACATGATAGACGGTCTTTTCCATTTCGTTTCCTCCCATTCTATAGAAAAAGTATAGCAGACACCGATTTTATGCGCAACAAAGACGTAGGGACGTGTACCCCGCGCGAACCCTTTAAGCGGAGCAAGCGAGGAAAGTGCGCGTTCTGCCCCCCGGCCGGAATCCATCGTTCAAGCGAAGCGCGTTTAGGATGGAGGCCGGTAATTAGGCAGAAAAGCGCACGGTCGCTTGCGGAGACGGGGTGAGTGCGGGGTACACGTAACGTAACGTGACTTTTCTCCAGCATTTGAAGCAAACGCAAAGATATAGTATAGTATATAGAAAGAATGCATTCACGGGAGGGAATATGGACGACTACACTTGGCAGGCGATGATCCAGCGGCGGAAGGCGCGGCGGCGGCAGATGCTCATCGCGATCCCGCTGCTCTTTGCCTGCGCCCTCGGTGCCCTTATCTGGTACTTCGGGATATGGCGCCGCTCGCCGGATTTCGCCGTGGAGGCGGCTGTTGCCGCGGCGAAGAACCACGACGAAGCGGCCTTTCAGAAATATGTGAACCTTGATCGCATCACCGGCGATGCCTACGACGATCTCACGGTGGATCTCTTTGCCTACGACTCCACCCTCACGGAGAGCTCCAAGGTGCTCTTCGAGAAATTCTACGTGCTCATAAAGCCCCAGATGGTGGACGGGACAAAGGATGTCATCCTGGGCTACCTAAAGACGGGGGAGTGGACGCTGCCTGACGGCACCGACATCCTGAAGGGGCGCCAGCTCGGCATTGACTACGAGCGCTTCATCGAGCGCAGCCAGCTCTGCAACACCGACATCGAGAAGGTGGGCGAGGTGCGCCGCACCAGCGAGACGACTGCCGTCGTCCCCCTGGACATACGGGAGACCTATACGGGCACGGCCTTCCGCCTGGAGCTCCAGCTGGAGAAGGGCAAGGAGGGCTGGCAGATCGTAAAGATCCGCAACTACCGCGCCTATCTCGACGACGTAGCCCCCATCTTTAACCGGGACATTGAGAGCTACATCAATGCCACGAAAGACATCGTCGCCAAGTACAACGGCACCCTCGATGCCTGCCGGGAGCGGTTCACCGCCTCCACCACCACGGCGGACGGCAGCATGACGGACGGCCAGCGGGCCGCCATCGCCAACATGCTGGAGGACGAGGTCATCCCAGCGCTGAAGAAGCGCCAGAGGGAGCTGGACGAGGTGAAGGTGCCGCCAGGCGCGGCATATCTCGCCAAGCAGCGAAAGGACTCCACGGAGACCACCATCGCCAGCTGGCAGCACTACATCCGCGCCATGCGCACGGGCGATGCCAGCGAGTACGCCAAGGCGGAGGCCCTCCACAAGCAGGAGCTCGCCATCGATCTGCGCATCGAGGACATCATCCACCACACCGCCGTCAGCAAAAACATCCCAAATCTTCCTTAAAAAAATAAGGGCTGTTTCACATTTTGTATGAAACAGCCCTTTTATCATGCGAGTAGCGAAGACACCCTCCCAACGCTTCACGGAGTTTCGAGGGCTACTTGCATTTTCTTCGCTTAATTTACCGCCCTCCATTCAAAACGCGCGTTGCTTGAACGGTGAATTCCGGGCGGTGGGCGAAAAAAATGCAAGCTTAACGCCCTCTCCACAACGCTACGCTTATGGGAGGGCGTCTTCGCAAGGCAGGTTTATTGTTCTTAGTTACGTAGAACATTCCCTTTTGACTTACATATTGTCCAGCAGCATGGCGCCGACGCTCTTGTAGGCGCGTCTTGCCTTTGCCTTGATTTCGTCTCTTGCCGTATCCACGGTGAAGCCGTTGTAGGCCTCGATCATGGGGAGGTCGTTCACCTCGTCGCCGATGGCGTAGATCTCCGCCCCCTCCCACTTCATGCACTTCAGGGCGCCCGCGATGGCCTGCTCCTTGTGGATGCCCAGGGGCACAATGTCGAGGGCGCAGCGGTTCGGGAAGGCGTGAACCTCTGTGCCGAAATGGGCGTTGATTTCCTCCGCCGTCGCGGCCGAGGCCTCGGGGGTAGTGTAGCCCAGGGCGAACTGGTGAACCTTCTTCGGCAGATGCGAGAGGTCCTCTTCCTTCACCGTCTGGATGGGGGCGCCCCACTCGGTAGCCTCCGGACGCTGCCAGGAACCCTCCCCCTCGTGGCAGAGGTAGGTCACGCCCGCCGCCGCCAGGGCGTAGTGGAAGGATTTCTGGACGAGCGGCAGCTTTGCGATGGCGGCCAGGGTCTCCGGGGCGATTTCGCTCTCGAAGAGGGGCGTGCCGTCCGCGTCGGTGATGAGGCCGCCGTTGTTGGTGGCGAGATAGTCATAGGTCACCTTGTAGTGGATGAGCATGGGCACCAATATGCCATAGTCCCTTCCGGAGACCACGCCGAATTTATGGCCGGCCTTGCGCCAGGCACGGATGGCCGCCGCATCCTCCTCTGTGATGGTATCGTTCCGGAAAAGGGTGCCGTCAAAATCACTTGCTGCAAATTTCATTCTTATCCCTCCCAGGCATAGAGCGCCGCCTCCGCCGGGCGAAGGACGCCATGCTCTTCTCCATCGTAGTTGCCAAAGACCTTCTTCGCCCCCGCGAGGAGCCCCGCGTCAAAGGGAGCCTCCTCATTGGTGAAGTTCACGAGGGTCAGGGTCTTTTTGCCGCCGAGGCTCCGGGTGAAGGCGTAGATGGCCTCGCTATCCGCGAGCACCGCCAGCTCCTCGTAGCCGCCGCCCTGAAGGACATCGGCGAGGGCTCCCTCCTCCCGAAGGCGCACAAGGGCCCGGTAGTAGGAAAGGACGGAGTCCTCGTCCGCCGCCTCCGCCTCGACGCAGGTGGCGGCGTAGTCCTCGTGGACGGGCAGCCAGGGGGTGCCCGTCGTAAAGCCGGCATTCTTGCCCCGGGTCCACTGCATGGGGGTGCGGGCGTTGTCCCGGCTACGGATCTGGACGTAGCGGAGGGCCTCCTCTGGGCTGTGGCCCTCCTCCAGAGCCAGCTGGTACTGGCCGTGGGAGGAGATGTCATCGTAGTCCTCGATGGAGGGGAAGGCCACATTCGTGAAGCCCAGCTCCTCCCCCTCGTAGAGGAAGGGAGTGCCCCGCAGGGTCAGGAGAAGGGTGGCGAGGGCCTTTGCCGCCCGGACGCTGTCGGTGCCCTCGGGGTAGTAGCGGTTGACGGAGCGGTTCTGGTCGTGGTTCTCGAAGAAGACCGGATACCAGCACCCCTTCGCCGTGGCCTTTTGGCTGGCGGTGAGGGCGCCCTTCAGCGCCGTGAGCTTCCAGGGGGAGGGGCGGCACCAGACCTCCCCGTTGGGGAACTCGATATTCGTGTGGGTGAACTCGAAGAGCATGGAGAAGACGCCGTCTTCCCCCACCCATTTCGGCAGATCCTTCGGGGGGACGCCGTTGGCCTCCCCCACGGTGAAGATGTCGTGGCCGTCGAAGACCTCCCGGCGGAATTCGTGGAGGAAGTCCAATATGCCAGGGGTGCTGGCGATCACATCGTGGATGGCCGCCATGCCGTCCGCCGCATCCGCCGGCGCGTCTTCGAAGACCGCCGGCTTCTTGATGTAGACGATGGCGTCGATGCGAAAGCCCCCTACCCCCTTGTCCAGCCAGAAGTTGGCGGCGTCGTAGAGGGCCCGGCGCACGTCGGGGTTCTCCCAGTTGAGATCCGGCTGGGCCTCGGCGAAGGTGTGGAGGTAGTATTGGCCTCGCTCCTCACACCAGGTCCAGGCGGAGCCGCCGAAGATGCCCCGCCAGTTGGTGGGCGCAGAGCCATCGGGCTTTGCGTCCCGCCAGATGTACCAGTCGGCCTTGTCATTCGTCTTGGACTGCTTGGAGGCCAGGAACCAGGGGTGCTGGTCGGAGCTATGGTTGTAGACGAGGTCCATGACGATCTTGATGTCCCGCTTTTTCGCCTCGGCGATGAGCTCTTCCATGTCTTCCATGGTGCCGTAGGAGGGGTCGATGCCGCAGTAGTCGGCGATGTCGTAGCCGTTGTCCACCATGGGGGAGGGATAGATGGGGGTGAGCCAGATGGCGCCGACGCCCAGGGTCTTCAGGTAGTCGAGATGCCGGGTGATGCCCGGAAGGTCGCCCATGCCGGTGCCTGTGGTGTCCTGGAAGCTCCGGGGGTAGATCTGATAGACAAGGGTCTTCTGCCACCAGTGCAGCTTTGCATTCATACGTTGATTCCTTTCGCAAAAAAGAATGGACAGCAGCAGGAGGAGTTCCCGCTGCTGCCCTATGGATTTCTTTTAGAAGGTGATGACCGTGGAGTCATTTGCGGTGACGGGGCCGTCCGGCTCCTTTTTCATCTGGGGATACTCGGCGGAGTTGGTGACGGCCATGATGATGGTGTCCTTATAGCCGGCCGCCTTGATGGCTTCGCGGTTGAAGCTGATGAGGCTGTCGCCGGCCTTGACGTTCGCGCCCATCTTCGTGTGGAGCGTGAAGCCCTTGCCCTCCATCTTCACGGTATCGAGGCCGATGTGGATGAGGAGCTCGACGCCGTTTTCGAGGCGCAGGCCGATGGCGTGGAGGCTGTCCTCCATGATCATGGTGACTTCCGCATCGGCAGGAGCTACGACCGTGTCGCTCGTCGGCTCGATGGCGACACCGTCACCCATCATCTTCTGGGAGAAGACGTCGTCGGGGACTTCCGTCATATCGATGAGCTTGCCGGTGGCGAAGGCCTTGAGGGTCATGGCCTTTGTCGGGTCTGCCGGCTTCTCGCCAGAGGCGGAGGGAGCGGGGCTCGTGAGCGGTGCGCCGCCCTTCAGGAGCGCATCGAAGTGGCCGCGAACATTCGGCACGGAGAGGCCGACGATGACCTGGATGGCGTGGCCGTTCTTCACGAGGCCGAAGGCGCCCGCATTCGTGAATTTCGAGACAGAGGCGACCTTGTCCGGATCTGCGACGGTGACGCGGAGGCGTGTCGCGCAGTTCGTGACCTCGCGGATGTTGTCCGGGCCGCCGAGGTTGTCGAGGAAGACCTGGGCCTTCAGGGCATCCGGGTTGCCGGCAACGCCCTTCTTCTCCAGCTCCTTCTGAGCCTTGTAGTCCGCCTTCGTGAAGAGGCGATCCTCTCCATCGTCGTCCGTGCGGCCCGGCGTCTTGTAGTCGTTGCGCAGGATGAGATAGCGGAACACGAAGAAGTAGATGGCCGTGAAGCAGAGGCCGACGGCGATCTGGATGATGTAGGT
>CAMCRT010000064.1 GCA_945877355.1 uncultured Mitsuokella sp.
GCGAGAAGGGCCAGGGCATGGTCGAGTACGCACTCATGCTCGTGTTCGTCGCGATTGTCGTGACGGCTGTCTACAGCTTCAGCAACGGTCAGGGCCTCCAGGGCGGCCTGAACAACGCCATCACGAACGTTGTTGCTAAGCTCAACACGTCCATCGGTGCTGGCAAATAATCGCCGCGCAGCCCTTATTTCTATCATACCTATCTATTGGGAGGAAACCAAAATGAAAGAGAAGATGATCAACCTCTACTCCATGATGCAGGCAGCAATGAAGAGCGAGAAGGGCCAGGGCATGGTCGAGTACGCACTCATGCTCGTGTTCGTCGCCATCGTCGTGACGGCTGTCTACAGCTTCACCAACGGCCAGGGCCTCCAGGGCGGCCTGAATAACGCCATCACGAACGTTGTCGGCAAGCTCAACACGGCCATCAAGTAATAGACGTCCTAAGCGTACAGCTTAATAGAAACATCCTTGAATGCGAGAGCACATTTTGTTCTCGCATTCTTTCTAGGCGGCAGATTTTCTTTGCCGCCCAGAGAGAATGCGAGAAACGATAGGGGGGAAATATATGCTACGACAGAAAAAAGGACAGAGCGCCGTGGAGTTTGCGCTGGTGTTGCCGTTCGTCTGCATTTTCTTTGTTGGTCTCATGTATCTTGCACTTTTCACCGTTGATATTATCACAGCAGAGAACACAGCACGCCAGTGCGCCCGCGAAGTGGCTATGGTCCATCTGAGCTCCACTGCAGAGGCCAATCTCTCGGGGAGCACGTCTACCGAAAAGGCAAAGAGCCGCTTCAATGCACTCGTCCCGCTTTGGAATGACTACGGAGCCCGCATGACGGCCAGCGAAACCCAGAAGGAGAAGTATAGCCTTCTGACGCTGACCCAGATTGAGCCTCACTACAACGAGCCCACGGACGCGAATGGAGTCCCCTCCATGACCGTGTACGTCAAGCTGAGCGGAGCGGAGGCACTTCCGGAGGTCATCCAAAAATCCTTCTCTGCGCTGGATAAGAACCACCTGAACATCACCGTCAGTGCCACCATGCCCATCGAGCAGGAAGTCACATCGAAGTAACCCATGTAAAAGGAGTGTAGCCTATGTCACTCATGGAGCGTCTCGGCGGAGCAAAGGAAGGCGCCGAGGAACAAGCATCCGTCATATTCAATGGCCGGGGCGAGACGGTGGATCAGACCGTCATCGAGGAGGAGCCGGATGATCCACAGTTCGTATCCTTCAAGGCCCAGATGCAGCGGGAAATCACCGGCGAGCTGGGCTCCGTCCAGCAGATTTTCGGCGGCGAGGACCAGAAGGAGCAGCAGGACAGGGTAAAGAAATTCATCCGGGACTACTGCGAGTCCGCCCTGGAGAAGAACCCCATGGCACTCCCCAGGAGCGACCGGGAGCGTCTCATCCTCGCCGTCACGGACGATATCCTGGGCCTCGGGCCCATCGACCCGCTGCTTCGCGATGAGTCTGTCACCGAGGTCATGATCAATGGCCCGAAGCGTATCTTCGTGGAGCGCACGGGCAAGCTTCGCCTCTCCCGCGCCCACTTCACGGACAACGCCCATCTCATGCGCATCATCGAGCGCATCCTGACGCCGCTGGGCCGTCGCGTGGATGAGTCGAGCCCCATGGTTGACGCCCGTCTCGCCGACGGATCCCGCGTCAATATCATCATCCCGCCGCTGTCCCTCATCGGCCCCGTGGTCACCATCCGTAAGTTCCCGAAGGAGACCATGACCGTCGAGAAGCTGGTGGCCTACGGCACGCTCAGCGAGGATATGGCCGTCTTCCTGCGGGCCTGCATCAAGGCGCGTCTCAACGTCCTCGTCTCCGGCGGTACCGGCTCCGGAAAGACGACGACGCTGAACGTGCTCTCCTCCTTCATCCCCGACGGCGACCGTATCGTCACCATCGAGGACGCGGCGGAGCTCCGCCTCCAGCAGCGCCACGTGGTGACCCTGGAGACCCGCCCGGCGAACATCGAGGGCAAGGGTCAGGTCACCATCCGCGACCTGGTCCGCAACGCCCTTCGTATGCGCCCTGACCGCATCGTGGTTGGCGAGGTGCGTGCCGGTGAGGCCCTCGACATGCTCCAGGCCATGAACACCGGTCATGATGGATCGCTGACCACGGCCCACGCCAATACGCCGCGCGATGTCCTGTCACGTCTGGAGACCATGGTTCTCATGAGCGGCATGGAGCTCCCGGTTCGGGCTATCCGCGACCAGGTCTCCTCTGCTATTGACATCATCGTCCACCAGTCCCGTATCCGTGACGGCAGCCGCAAGATTACCTACGTCACCGAGGTCATGGGCATGGAGGGCAATATCATCGTCACCCAGGATCTTTTCCGCTGGATCCAGACGGGCATCGATGAGAATGGCAAGTCCATCGGCCGCCATGTCTCCACGGGCATGCAGCCCACCTTTATGGACAAGTTCAAGGTGCAGGGCATTGATCTGCCGGCCAATCTCTTTGACCGCAATGTCATGCGCATGGAAGAGAAGGAGGAACAATACAAATGAGTACATTTGCATGGCTCTCCATCATCGTGCTGCTTCTCGCCATCGTGGTGGCGTACCTCATGGTTGTCATGGTCTACGCCCCGAAGGCGCGGACGACCCAGCGTATCCGTCAGCTCCAGTTTGATGCGACGGCGACGCCGGAGGAGCGCCGCGCGGCCATGAGCGAGAGCAATATCCCGTTCTCCGAGCGCGTTCTCGTGCCTTTCTTCCTCTGGATTGAGAACATCTTCGGCGGCTTTGCGCCCCACAGCATCCGGGAGTTCCTGGATCGCCAGATCATGCTGGCAGGTATGAGCGCCACCTGGACGCCGAATGCCCTGGCTGGCCTCTGGTTCCTGCTGATGATTGTCTTTGCGGGCCTCTTCTTCATGATGACCGTGGGCAAGCCCAATATGGGCTTCCTGCAGAAGTTCCTCATGGTGCTGCTCGGTGCCGTCATGGGCTCCATCATGCCGCTGCTCTCCATCCGCATGAAGATCAAGCGTCGTCAAGACTCCATCCTGCGCCAGCTGCCGGAGGTCCTCGACCTCCTGTCCGTCAGCGTCTCGGCTGGTCTTTCCTTCGATGCGGCCCTCAGGAATATCGTGAACCGCATGGATGGCCCCTTCATCCTGGAGTGCAAGCGCATGCTTCAGGATATCCGTCTGGGCAAGACCCGGCGCAACTCCCTCCGGGATCTGGCCGACCGCTGCGATGTGCAGGACGTGTCCCTCTTCGCCACGTCTATCATCCAGGCGGAGCAGCTGGGCGCCAGCATGAGCCACACCCTGGAGGTTCAGGCGGACAACATCCGGGAGCGTCGTCGCCAGTTCGTCAAGGCCCAGGCCATGAAGACCCCGGTCAAGATTCTCTTCCCACTTATCCTATTCGTTTTCCCCGCTATCTCCATCATCCTCGGCTTCCCAATCGGCTACAAGATTCTGGAAATCGCCCAGTCCATCGGCCAGAGTGGGACGTAAGGGGAGAAGAAAGGAGGATTTTATGCAGAAATGGATTTCCAGCTTCCATAGTCTTCGGAAGGACATCCGAGGAATCTATACGGCGACCATCTGCCTCTATATGATGACCTTTGTGATCCTCCTGGTGGTCTTCGTGTCTGCTGGACAGATCTATGCGGCCCATGCCAAGCTCCAGACGGCAGCCGATGCCTCCGCCATGGGCGGAGCCGTGAAGCTGGCGGAGCTCATCGGGACGAATGCCATCGACAAGGATGGCAAGCCTACCGACGTGGCCAAGAAAAAGGTCAAGGTTGCCACAAATGAGGTTTTCCGCCAGAACATCGGCGGAGAGGTAGGGGAGCTCAATACAGACGCTACGGAGGATAAGCCCTCCCTCCATAAATATCGGGTGGGCGGTAATGGCCTCACGGACAAGACAAAGGTCGCCTATGTGGAGGTGGAGGCCCAGCGCATCATAAAGCTCTTCCGCGGCACCCTGCCCATCCTCCCCTCCGTTACCATCACCGCCTCTGCACGCGCCATTGTACCGGGCGAAGGGGTAACAGGAAATGTTACTGTTGCTCAGCGTGTTCCAATTGTCGTCGTGGCTCCGCCGGATACACTTCCAACGAAGGGGGAAAACATCACACTTTCAATGAGGTCTTCGGATTTAGGGACAACACATACACAAGATACAAAATTCTGGACGGGGGCGACGGGAAGCTTGACGGAAACAGCGTATGTGTATAAGGGTGTCCCGCAGTTTAACGACAGCTATACAAGCAATGTAGATAGCAATGGAACAAGCCACTATGGTGACAGCAGAAAAATATATGGTCTCCTGCCTGTTTATTATAAGGTTGGAGCAATGCAAAGTGATCTTGGTGGAAAACATATCAATAACGAGCAGTCGTTTGTGAATCATGCTGCCTCAGCTGGATATCAGAGTACGGAATCCTTTAATTCCCCGAAGCTTTTTACTCAATTAGGCTGGAAGACCTGGATTAACTGGCTTTATGGACGTGATGTTACAAAGCTTGGCGATGGCAGCGAGGATGATTTGGAAAAGCTAAGCGAGACAGACGAACCGTATGCCGTTGGAATGGACATGGCTACGGCAACACGAGATGGTAATGCAAAGGATGATACGCAATTCTACAATCTGCTTAATTCTGATAAATCAATCATTATACGTGAGCTTTTGCTGAAGGCCATGGATGATCGCCTTTATCGTGCAGAGCACGGAGAAGTCCAAAAGACAGCTGATGGAAAAACCAAACGCCCAGATGTCATCTATATGCTTGTCGTTTCTCCGCCATCAGGAATCACTTATGCAGATGAGATGTATAAAATGGCTCGTGGAGGACGGCCTTTCAGCTTTAAGGGAATGAGCCTTTACAATCCTAAGCTTTCATCGATGGCGGACTCCAATCGTGTTGGTACGGCTAAATTTTATAGTACATCGACTGTCATTGCTTTCCAGATACAATCATGGGATGTGGGGAATTATCAATACGATTTATCACCCTGGGGCCAGTTTGCAGGAGGTCGGTATGACGGTATTTTCCGCAATGCAGTACCGAAAACGGATTCTCAATACTATCAATTCGAAGGCACAGTGCCTGCAAAAGGAGATACTGTTGGTAAGGATCCCCTCGCATTTGATCAGGTCATAATGGGTGGCTATGTTATGAATTCTCCATTTCCAGCGGAATATTATAATGGAGATGTTTGGTCAACAGTATATGCACCTTGGTCATATGCTTCAGGTCATACTATGGGCTTTGAGCTTCATGGAAAGGTTATCGATGTGAAATCGAACTACAATTCTCTCGAGACACCTCCTCTAGATGGCTCCACAAATGATGGAAAGTCTGTTGCAGGAGATACAGGTGGTGCCAGCTTTGTCCATCTGGGCGACTACGGCGATACATCGGTCGGTACAGATAACTCGAATTGGCTTTGATTCTACGTTTCGAGGTGTTTTCTTTGGAAAAGCTATGCACGGTGGAGGGGTTCGCCCCTCTCCACGTCCGCATTGCCGATACCTTCCTTACAAGATTCCTGGGCCTCATGGGTCGAAAGAGACTTGCGGATAACGCAGGTCTCTTTATCGCACCCTGCTCCAGCATCCACATGATGTTCATGCGCTTCTCCATCGACGCGGTCTACCTGTCGAAGGAAGGGGAGGTGCTGAAGGTGGCAGAGCATGTGCTGCCCTGGATCGGCCTTTCCTGGTGCATGGGTGCCCATGGGGTGCTGGAGCTTCCCTCCGGGAGCGCCAGGGCCCATGGCCTCACGAAGGGGAAACGGGTCATTTGGAAGGAGGCGTCCGATGCTACGGAATGAAAAGGGCCAGGTGGCAGTGCTCGCGGTGGCAGCTCTGCCCATACTCACCGTCTTCGGCACCCTCGCCACATCCCTCGGCATCATTTCCTACGAGCAGTACCGCCTCCAGATGGCGGCGGATGCGGCAGCTCTGGGCGGTGCCACCCTGTGGCGGCAGAAGACCCTGCTGGGGGCAAGCGATGCCCCGCCGCTGGAGGGGGTATGCCGGACGCTGGCCGACGGCAATATGAATGGTACCGAGTATACCATGGCAGCCCCGGAGCTCAGCACGAAGGAGGATGCGGCAGGGGAGCTTCGCCAGGTGGATGTCCACCTGGCGAGCACCTCTCCCTTCTACGCAGGAGCTGTGTTCAAGGCCTTGACGGGCCTCGATGTCATCGAGACCGTGCCCATCGAGGCAAAGTCCCGGGCGGGCTTCCGGGCGGAGCTGGTGCGGGACTGGAAGGGGGAGGCCCCCCTGGCCGTCGTCGTGCCACGGGGGAGGGCAGGAGAGCTTCCCACGGGCGCGGCGGCCCTTTCCCTGCGCCCCGGCGACTTCGGGACCACCAGCGGCGAAAGTCCCGTCTATGGCCTCGTGCCCTTCTACACCCAGCAGGCACCCGAGGGAGAGGCGGGGGTCTATTCCGCCTACCGCAAGAACCTCCTCGATGCCCTGACACCGAAGGAGGAGCCTCCCGCCGCAGAGGATAAGGGCGATACGGCGAAGCCCGCCGACCTTTTCTCCCTGTCCTCCCCCTCGACCCAGGAGGATGAGGATGTCTGGAAGAAGGCACTGGAGGGAAAGCCTGCGGAGGAGGCGGAGGACAAGAGCGGAGACAAGCAAGAGGACAAGAAGGCGGCCGCTGCGGCAAAGCCGGAAAAGGCCACGCCTGCTGGCGAGGCTCCTGCCCCCCAGAAGCGAATAGCGCTCGGGGACATCCTCTATCTTTCCCCTGTCGCGCCCCTGCCGCAGCCCCAGGCTCCCAGTGAGCCCGCAGAGCAGCAGGCTGCCACCGCTGAAACAGCGACGGCAGCAGAAGGGGAGAAGCAGCAGGACGGGAAGGACGCGGAAGCAAAGGGCGAGGAGAAGCCTGGCGCAGAGGCCGCAGCCGCACCCGCTGCCCCTGAGCAGCCGGCGGAGCCAGCAAAGCCCGTCATCACGGACGAGGAACTCACGTCCTTCGGCCAGAAGGCGATGGAGGGCTTCCTGCCCACCATCCGCGACGCGGTGGAGGCAGCCCTCTCGGCCCGCCTCGCTGCCCAGGAGGCCCTCTCCGATGAGGAGAAGACGAAGCTCCATCCGGCACTCCTCTATCTCCACGTCTACGAGCCGAAGACGGACGCAGACGAGGAGGCCATTAAGAAGGGCCGCCCCTTCGTCTACCCCGGCGAGTCCCTCGATGGGGAGGATACGGAGCTCGCGGCGGCCCTCGACAAGGCCGAGGAGGGCACGGGCGCCCTTATGGACACGGGAAAGGTCATAGCCTTCTCCCTCGCCGGTGTCTCCCATGGGGAGCTCAAGCCGGAGGAAAAAGCCGATACGCCCCTCCGGGCTCTGTGGAATCTCCTGCCGGATACGGTGAAGGGCCTCTATGCCACCTCGCCCCTGGCACCGCCAAAGGAGAGCCCGGAGCAGCAACCGGCCTCTCCCGCTACGACGGGCCTCGCCCCGCAGAACGCGCCGGGCAGCGGCGCTGCCGAGGGTGATACAGCAGCTGAGGCGGAGGCCAGTGCCCCGGAGCCCCAGAAGCCTGCCTATCTTTTCTACAATCTCGTTGTGACAGGCCAGATCCTATCCATCGGCGACTCCGTGGAGGCCCTCAAGGAGAGCACCGTGAAGCAGGATGCCATGGGCCATATCTACCTGATGCCTGTCATGGATGAGGAGGGAGGCGAGTCCTGATGGAAGCAGCAGAGCAGCACAGCGCACAGGTCCGCACGGAGCTTTTCCGCTATGCCCTCGTGGGCGGCGTGTCCTTTCTGGCCGACTTTTCCATCCTCTATCTGACAAAGACCTTCCTTCTGCCCGACACCTTCTGGAGTGTCTATCTCGCCACGTTCCTGGGCTTTGTCGGCGGCATCTCAGTCAACACGTACTTATCTGTAAAATTTGTCTTTCGTGATGTCGCCGTCGTAGCCAGCCATAGGGGGGAGTCCGTCACGGACTTTATCCGCATTCTCGTCATCGGCGGGATCGGGCTTCTCCTCACGGAGCTTGGCATGTATATTGGAACGGAGATGCTCCTTGCGAACTATCTCCTGGTGAAGCTCTTCGTGACGGGCGTCGTGTTCTTCTGGAATTACCTCGGCCGCAAAATCTTTGTCTTTCAGCCGCTTGTGGAGGACTCGGAATAAATATGAAAACAGCACTTATCATAGGCGCGGGCCCTGCGGGGCTGACTGCCGCCTATTCTTTTTTACAGGAAACGGACATTCATCCAATTATCATAGAAGCGGACGACATCGTGGGGGGCATCTCCCGCACCGTCCACTTCGAGGGCAACCGCATCGACATCGGCGGCCATCGCTTCTTCTCCAAATCGAAGGAGGTCACGGACTTCTGGGCGAAGATGCTGCCCCTGCAGGGCGCACCCTCCATGGATGACAAGAAGCTGGGCCGGGAGACTCACCTCACCCCCGGCGGCCCGGATCCGGAGAAGGAGGATGGTGTATTCCTCTTTCGCCATCGCATCTCCCGCATCCGCTATCTCCATCATTTCTTCTCGTATCCCGTGAAGCTCAGCGGGGAGACCATCAAGAATCTCGGGCTCCTTCGCATGCTGCGCATCGGCATGAGCTATCTCTTTTCCTGCGTGTCGAAGCGGGAGGAGAGGAATCTGGAGGACTTCATGGTGAACCGCTTCGGCGGCGAGCTCTACCGCACCTTCTTCCGGGACTACACGGAGAAGGTCTGGGGCCGCTCCCCGAAGGACATCGGTGCGGACTGGGGTGCCCAGCGCATCAAGGGCGTTTCCCTCTACCGGGCCCTGAAGGATTTCTTCTGCCGCGCTCTTGGCATCACGTCGAAGGAGCAGGAGGCCTCCCTCATCGAGGAGTTCATCTATCCGAAGCACGGCCCCGGCGAGCTCTGGGAGCATGTGGCGGACGAGGTGAAGCGTATGGGGGGCGAGCTCCTCATGAATACGGAGGCGGTTTCCTTCGAGCTGGAGGGGGAGCGCATCACCGGCGTCCATGTGCGGGATGGCGAGGGCGAGAGGGTCATCCATGCGGACTATGTCATTTCCTCCATGCCCATCAAGGACTTGGTGGAGCGGCTGCCTCGCACGGAGGTGCCGCGGGACGTGCTGGAGACGGCGGTGAGCCTGCCGTATCGGGACTTCATGACGGTGGGCCTCCTGGTGGACAGGATGGAGGTGTCGAACGAGACGGACTATCCGACCCTGGGGGGTATCGTGCCGGACTGCTGGATCTATGTCCAGGAGCCGGAGGTGAAGCTGGGCCGCCTCCAGATTTTCAACAACTGGTCCCCCTACATGGTGGAGGATGCGGAGCACAAGGTCTGGATCGGCCTGGAGTATTTCTGCCAGGAGGGCGACGACATGTGGTCGATGCCCGATAAGGAATTCATCAACTTCGCCGCCGCGGAGCTGGAGGCCATCGGCCTCATCAAGAAGGAGCGGGTGGAGAAGAGCTGCCTCATCCGCATGAAGAAGGCCTATCCCGCCTATTTCGGATCCTACAAGGACTTCCCCCGGGTGGAGGAGTATCTCTCTGGCATCGAGAACCTCTTCTGCGTGGGGCGCAATGGCCAGCACCGCTACAACAATATGGATCACTCCATGCTCTCCGCTATGGAGGCCGTGCGCACCATCAAGCGGGGCAGCACGGACAAAACGGCTGTGTGGAATGTGAATACGGAGAAGGAATATCACGAGGAGAGTGCGAAATGAGGCTTTTGCAGCTGGACGCGGAGAAGCAGAAGCACTATATCCTGCTTTTCGCCATGTTCTTCGGGGTCATCACCCGTTTCCGCACGCTCAACACAGACCTTTGGTTCCTGCTGGCCCACGGCCGCTATGTGGTGGAGCAGGGCTTCCCCCATGTGGATCCCTTTTCCATGCATGAGGGGCTTCACTTCGTCATGCAGCAATGGCTTTCTGCCGTCGTGTTTTGGGAGCTTTATGACTTCGGCGGCACGGCGGCACTCCATGCCTTTACCTATTTCATGGGCATCCTGCTCATAGCTGCCTACTATCGGCTGCTCCTGCTCGTCAGCAGCAATCGGGATCTTTCGGCAGTGCTCGCGCTCCTCATGGGCGTCGTCATTTCTACCTTCTTCCTGACGGAGAGGCCCCAGATTTTTTCCTCCCTGCTGCTGCTGGGGGAGATTTACGTGCTGGAAAGCTACGCCCGGCGGCCTCGGAGCTATCTCCTTTTCGCCTTTCCCGTGCTTTCCCTGCTGCTCATCAACATGCATGCGGCCATGTGGCTCATGTTCTTCGTGTTGCTGCTCCCCTATGTGGCAGAGGTGCTCCTGAAGGGGCGCCTGTCCCTCCCGTGGCTTCAGCCCCTCGAGACGGGCTGGAGCTTCAAGGCGATTCTCTTCGTGCTTGTCCTTTCCCTATTGGCAGGCTTTCTGAATCCCTATGGCCTGGAGGCCATGACGTATCTTTTCCATTCCTATGGCAATGAGGCCGTGAATGCAGCCATCGACGAGATGCGCTCCCCCAGCTGGTCCACGCCCTTTGGCAAGGCCCTGCTCATCCTGTATACGGTGCTCTTGCTGGCCTATGCCCGGGCGAAAATGCCCCTGCGCTATGTCCTCCTGGTGGCGGGCCTGTCCCTGCTGGCCCTCATGCACATGCGCAGCGGCTTCCTATTCTTCCTGCTGGCCACCATGCCGCTGGGCTATTGCTGGCGGGGGTGGAAGGGTCTCCAGCTGACGCTTGATAGGAGTCCGAAAGCTGTGCGCTTCCGCAAGCTCTTTATGCTCATCATCGTCCTGACGGCAGCCCTTATCGGCATGAAGGGCGTCCCCCTCATGCTGGCCAGCCTGCCCGGCTCAGGCAATGTCTATGGGCTGCTTGCCGGCCTGTTTGCCGTCCTTTGCTTTGGGCTTGCGTTTCTCTGGAAGGGGGAGGGGGGCAAGAAGGATATCCCCCTGCGGACGCTATCCGCGCTCGTGGGCGTCGTCTTCCTGTTTTGCATCTCCATGCTTGTGGGCTATTCCTTCAAAATGCCCCAGGCAGAGCAAACCCTGTTCCAGGCGGAGAAAGCCCTTCGCGCCGATACGAGCCCAGAGGCGGCACGGCTTTATGCGGGCTACCAGACGGGCGATGCCTTTATCTTCAAGGGCTGGAAGCCCTACATCGATGCCCGCGCCGAGGTCTATATGAAGTCCATGAATCAAAAGGAGGATATCCTCTTTGAATATCTCTATGTGAAAAACGGGATGCTGGACTACAAGACCTTTCTGAACAAGTATCAATTCACTCATATCGTCACATCCCAGGCGGAGGATACCATTCTCTATACCTATCTAAAGGATGACCCGGACTACGAGCTCCTATGGGATTCCCAAACGGAAATGGGCGGAGCCTCCTCGGCCTGGAAGATTCGGATCTACAAGAAAAGGACGTAGAAAATCCAAAGGACTGAGTCGCATTGAGAACACCTGGCTTGATGGCACAGAGGCAAAAGTACATCCTGCTGATAGTTTCCATGTTTTCGGGCGTATTGCTGCATCTTCGCATTTTCAACCCCGACTGCTATTTCCTGCTGGCCTATGGAAGATATGTCGCAGAGAAGGGCTTCCCTCATGTGGATCCTTTCTCCATGCACGAGGGCCTGCATTTCGTCATGCAGCAGTGGCTTTCCGCAATGCTTTTTTGGCAAGTATACGGCTTTGGCGGCATAGGGGCGTTGACGATTCTCGTATACGTCATGGCAGTGCTTCTGATTGGCCTATATTTTTGTCTGCTCTATACCGTCAGCCGGAATGTGGATATTTCTGCGGTCATCTCTTTGGTTGTCGGCATCCTGATTTCGTTCTTCTATTTCGTGACGGAGCGGCCCCAGATTTTTTCCACAGCGCTGATTCTCTTGGAGCTTCTTGTGCTGGAGACCTATGCAAGAAGGCCTCGGAAGGCGCTGATAGCTGCCTTTCCTGTTCTCTCTATTCTGTTGATGAACCTGCATGCACCCATGTGGTGGATGCTGTTTGTGGTCATGCTCCCCTATGTGGTCGAAGCTGCCTTGCAGAATCGTCTATCCGCGTATTTCCACGGAGAGCCGATGTGCGCGTGGTCGTTTCCCAGCCTGATGCTCGTCGTGGTTCTCTCGTTTGCCGCAGGCTTTTGCAATCCCTATGGGATGGAGGCGATGACCTATCTTTTTCATGCCTATGGGCTTCCTGCTGTCGATGCGGTCATCCGGGAAATGGATCCCGTCACGTGGCCATCCCTTTTTGGAAAGCTGGTCATTTTTTCTACCATTTTCCTGACAGCCGTTTATGCGCGCAGCAGGATGCCACTTCGGTATTATCTGCTGGCATTGGGCTTCACACTTCTGGCATTCATGCATGAACGGAATATATTTTTGTATCTTTTTGTTGCGCCCTTGCCTTTGGCCTATGTCTGGAGACAATGGAAGGGCTGGTCGCCGCACCTATCAGAGGAGCCGGGCTCTATCCGCATGCGTAAGCTGAATATGTCCCTGCTGATTGCCGGAGCAATCGTTGTGGTATTCCTCGGCAGGGAAAGCTTCCGTGCGCATATGGCAGGGAATGAAGCCGTTTACATCGTGCTCTTTCTATGCATCGCAGCTTTGTGCAGCTTCCTCACCGTCACCTGGAAGCGGACATATCCGAAGCTGGGGAGAGCAGAATGCATGCTCGCAGGCTGCGTCTTGTTTGTTTTTTTGAGCTTCACAACTGTCACGCTGGGGACGGTATTGCAGCCGGATAAGGAAAATCTGCGACATCTGCAGGTCGAGAGGGTATTGCAGGAGGATGCGACGCCGGAGGCATCCCGCATATATGCGACGTATGGCGTCGCCGACTATCTGATTTTTCATGGCTGGAAGCCATACCTGGATGCCCGGGCTGAGGTCTATACAAAGGGGCTGAACCAAAAGGAAGATATTCTGCTGGAGTGGGTAAAGCTAAAAGAGGGCTTTATCACCCCAAAGGAATTTGTAGAAAAACACCAATTCACCCATCTTGTAACAACGCTGGAAGATGATCTTGTCCTCTATACCGCACTGGCAAATAATCCGGACTATGAGCTCCTATGGGACTCAGAGAAGCATCCAGTCACAGACAAATCCGTATACGCAGAGGGAACATACCGCATATACAAACGCCGGGAGACAAGGTAGGGCGGTTCTTGACAGGACGGCTGAATACACAAAAAGGCCACCACGCATCATAACAATCTGCGTGGCGGCCTTTCCTGTCAGTAGGGAATATGCTCAATTCACATTTGGTATGAGAATCCCATTTTTCTGTGCAAGCAACAGAATTGCCTCGCGAGACCAGTTGCTGTATTTCCGAATGTTATCAACATTAATATGCTCCTTTAACATGGAAAGAACCATTTCCGCTTTCCCTTCCTTAATGCCTTCCTTACGTCCCTCGCTTTGTCCAAGCTTGCGCTCTTCCCGCAGCTTCATTTCGTAAGTCATAAACGCAATCCTCAGTTCGCATTCGTAACAAGGATTTCGTTTTTCTTAGCAAATTGTAATATAGTATCACGGAACCAATCGCTATACTCACGAATTTTATCAATGGGGATTTGTTCCTTTAGCAAAGAAAGAACCATTTTTGAAGTTCCTTCCCGAAGGCCCTCTTCTTTACCAAGCTTGCGTTCTTCTTTGAGCTTCATTTCGTAAGTCATAAACGCATTCCTTTCTGTTTCAATCCGCTTGATATCTTCGACTTCGCTTTCGATTTCTTGTACGAGGTCGTCGTCCGAGATATTGCCGTCGATGTAGTCAAGGAAAGCCTTGACCTTCGGGTCGACATCGTCCAGCTTGCCTTTCGTTGACAGAAACACCTTGCGGGTGCCATCACCGAGTTCAAGATCCTCATCCTCTTTGCAGGCATTGCGGAACGTATAGAGGTGGCGCATGCCTGCAAAGATGGGGAAGGGGCAGATGAATATGACGATGACGTTGCCTAGATCCGTATACTCGGCACCGGAGGCCAATAGGTCGATATCAATCATGGACTGATAGTACCGTGACCGATGGGCGAGCTCCGCGTCCTCCATGCCCTTGCCAAAGATGCGATGCCGCATCGTCTTTTCCTCGTCGATGTAGACAATGTCGCGGATCTTGATGGCAAGAATTCGCTCAAGCATCTTTTTGCAGATACGTTTTCGACGGTAAAGCACGCGCTTGAGATGTAGTCGTTCCGAAACGTCAGGCTTTCCCAGAGCTCATAGAGATTTTCCTGTGGTACTGTCATACAAGAGGCCTCCTTCCAACCGTATATTCTATATGTCTAGTATATCGTAAATTTCAAGAAAAATGGCTCTTCGGGCATCCTTGTGGGTAGGAAATGCCACTGCTGCGTGTAACTAAGC
>CAMCRT010000065.1 GCA_945877355.1 uncultured Mitsuokella sp.
ATATGCAGTTTTCAAAGAACTTTGGGTATTTTGCATGTGGGAAGTTTGAGTTATAAAATTGAAAGAAGTCAAGGCGAATTGTTTTTACAAAATCTCCAAGAAGAAGCTGAAAATGCCCGAAAATATCTATAAATATGATGCAACACCCTTGCAGTGGAAGAAATTTTATGTTAGTATAGTGGTATTGCGTTTAGGAGCATGACTCCTATTCATAAGGAGGTGTAATACATGGCAACTGTTTGTGAAGTATGTGCAAAGGGCGAGCTGTCCGGCAACAATGTCAGCCACTCTCATTTGAAGACGAAGCGCAAGTGGAAGCCGAACATCCAGCGTGTACGCGCTGTTGTTGACGGCGAGACGAAACGCATCAATGTCTGCACGCGCTGCCTGCGTTCTGGCAAGGTTGAGCGTGCCCTCTGATAAATTTGCGCAAATGTATCAGAAATACAAAAGACCCGCAACGCTATCCGGCGTTTGCGGGTCTTTTGTATTGGTCAAAGATGACGCATTTAGCGATTGACGATATTGGAGATATGCTTCAGCGTGATGGAAAGCGTACCGTCCTCATTCGTCACAAATTCCACATACTCGGTACTGCCCATATAGTCCGTCGGTATGGTGAGCTCGATCCCCGTATCTGTCTTGAGCTTATGACGCGATACTTTCTTCCTGGTTGCTTCCTGGTCTACCCGCACCGGCTCCTCAAAGCCTGATTCACGAATCGCTTCATCGAAATCTGCCTGCATGGAAGGGCTCTCCTTGAAGATTTCCCTTCCTGCCTCCAGGACATCGATCACATCTCCTTCCTCCATGTTTTCGGAGATGAAATTCTTGACAGCAGATTCCACCTTGACCTTATCTACGCCATAGGATTCCGCCACCTGCTCCGCCGTCTTGCTGAGGCTCTTCAAGGCCTCCTGCGGAGAAGGCGTAAGGTTCGCCTCCAAAAGAAGCTCCGGCAAAATATAGCAGGTATCCCCATCCATAGAATACCGCTTCCCTTGAACGAGAAGTTCCCTGCTCTCCTCATCAATCAGAGCGAACTCATCAATGCGCTGGGAAAGGGCCGGCAGTACGGAAGCCGTATTTATGATATCCGTTTGTACTCCAGACTCCCCTGTGGCAATCTGGTGGGTATAGCCCATGTGATTCGTACATTTTAAGAGGACGAGTGCCTTCTTTTCCTCGATCCACACCTCTGCCAGAATAATATCGAAGGACTCTGTCGCATCCGTATGCAAAAGAGCTTCTTCCAGCGCCTTTCCAACCTCCTTGGAAAAAGCGATGAAATCAAGCTCTCCCGCTGCAAGGGAGTCCAGCCAAGCGGCAAAGCGGCTATCCTCCATAAAGCGTCCGGGCTTTGCACTTTGACTCTTCCAGGCTTTTTCTATATGCTTTTCGAGAAACTCATGACAGCTTGCGGACTCGGGCAAAAGAGCATCCGAATAGATAGCGGTTCCAGAGGAAAAATCCAGTACATGAAGAATTGCCTTTTCAATTCGAATCATTTTCCCATTCCTTCTTTCTGCGCGATTGCCCTCTGTCGAACCTCTCGAAGGCGATCCTCAAGATGACGCTGAAGACGCGACTCCAACTCATCAAGCTCTGTCGCATCAAATTCATAGCTTACATCGGGAATATTCACGATACGGGCTTCTCCAAAGAATTCATCCCGATATATATTGTAGTAAATTGTCACGCTGCTCTCGATGGAAAAATCTACATAATCCAAAATGATAAAGGAACCATTGTTGATCTTCACCGGTTCCTGCGGACGGATAAAGAGAGTAAATCCTTCCAATTTCTCAGGTAGATCGCTAGCTGCTTCCCAGGATGTGACCTTCTTCTGTCGCAATATGGTTCCAAGACTTTTTTCATCAAAGACGGTCAGGCTGTGCAGATACTCGTCCAGCCACTCTTGGATATGGTTGCGAAAGACAGATAGCTCCTCTGAGATATAGGTAATATTGCAAAACTCAATCAAGCCGATTTTTACCCGAAGCTTATACTCATGGGTTTCTTCATGATAATAGGCTGTGACACTTTTATGAAGCGCCTTATTCTGATAGGAGAAAATATCGTATCGATCCTCTATTTCCTGCCCCAGTTTCTCCAGCACAAAGCCATGAAGCTCCCGGGGCAGCTCCGCAAGCTCCGTCCATTCGGAAAGCTCCTGCTTTATCTTTTCCAACGTTTCCGCTTTCAAAGGAACCTCCTATCCAAAGAGCTCATCCTAAAATTCTCAAGGCTGTAAGGACAAGATGGTGAGTACCGTCAAGAATACAGCGGTGAAGAGAAAGGCGATGACGTCAAGGCGATGAAAACACAAGGCCTTCATCTGCGTTCGTCCCTCTCCCCCGTGGTAGCAACGGGCCTCCATGGCTAGAGCGAGATCATCTGCCCGACGAAAGGCAGAGAGAAAGAGAGGAACGAGTATCGGAACGACCGCACGAACCCTCGCCACAATGCTGCCCTCAGAAAAATCCGCCCCTCGGGATTCCTGCGCCTTCATGATGCGATCGGTTTCCTCAATAAGCGTCGGGACGAAGCGCAAAGCAATAGTCATCATCATCGCCAGCTCATGGGCAGGCACACCAAAGCGTTTTAAGGGGGAAAGAAGGGCCTCCATGGCATCCGTCAGTTTCAGCGGGCTTGTGGTAAATGTCAAAAGGGAAGCCAGCACGATGAGGAGGATGAGGCGCAAGGAAATAAATGTCCCGCGCTCGATTCCCTCCAGCGTCGCGTCGAAACGCCAAAGACGAAAAAGACTGTCCCCCGGTGTGCTAAAAACATGGATGACAAAGGTAAAGAGCAAAATCCAAAGAATTGGCTTGATGGAGCGAAGAATCATGCCCATGGGTACATTCGAGGAAAAGACAAGGATCACGGTAAACAACGTAAGTGCCGCATATATCCCAAAGGTGTGGAAGGCGAAGATTGCCACCATGAAGAAGATCAGTGTGATGAGCTTTGTCCGCGGATCAAGGCGATGCAAAAATGTATCACCGGGGAAAAACTGTCCAATGGTAATATCCGATAACATCCTATCCTCTCCTCCCCCGGAATAGCTCAAGGACTCTAGATACGACTTCCTCTTCTCGCATAGTGTCTACAGGTATTTCTATGCCTGCTTCACGCAAGCAGGCGGCAAGCTGAAAGGCCTCCGGTGGCTGAAGACCCGCTTCCTCCAGGAGCACGTCCTGTTGAAATACCCTTCGGGGCGTATCATAGGCGAGAAGCCTCCCCTTGGAGAGCACCACGACCCTATCGGCCAGGCGAACAATATCATCCATATTATGGGAGACAAAGAGAATCGTCACATGCTCCTCTCGATGGAGGCGGGTGATGGTTTCCGTAAGCTCTCGCCTGCCTCTGGGGTCAAGTCCTGCCGTTGGCTCATCCAGCACAAGATACTTTGGACGGAGTGCCAGCATCCCCGCAATGGCCACCCGGCGCATCTGCCCTCCACTCAAAGCAAAGGGGGATACGTCCTTGAAAGTAGCGTAATCGAGATGCATAAGCTCCATGGCCTCACGAACTCGCCCCTCGATTTCCTCCTCCGACAGACCGAGATTCTGCGGGCCGAAGGCAATGTCCTTTGCCACCGTCTCCTCAAAGAGCTGCTGCTCTGGATACTGAAAGACCATGCCCACCTGCTGGGCCGCTGCCTTCGCCCGGCGACGTTCTGCCTTTTTCTTTGGCTGGAGGTCAACTCCATCCACCAGGACATGACCGTTCGTGGGGTGGATCAGTCCATTGAGATGTTGCAGGAGTGTGGATTTTCCAGAGCCCGTATGACCTGCAATGGCCGTAAAGCTCCCCTCTTGGATTTCGAGACTTATGCCAGAAAGCGCCTGCCGCTCCATTGGCGTATTTGCCATATAGGTATAGCTGACATTCTGTAATTCGATTGCCATAGAAAACCACCCTGCCTTATCGAGTCTCATAAAGCTCCCGCAATGCAGCGGCAAGCTCCTCCTTCGTCAATATGGTATCGGTCAAAGGAATTCCCTGACCTGCAAGAGCTCCTGCCACCCGAGAGGCAAGAGGAAGCTCCAGCCCGATATTCTCTAGTGCCTCTCCCTGGGAGAAAATCTCACGAGGCGTCCCTGAGGCGAACACCTCCCCTTTATTCAAAACGAGAATGCGATCTGCCTTGACAGCCTCCTCCATAAAATGAGTGATGAGAAGAATGGTAATATGTGCCTCTCTGTGGAGCCGCTGTATCGTCTCCATGACCTCCTGCCGTCCCCTCGGGTCCAGCATGGCCGTGGCCTCATCCAGCACAAGGCATTTCGTCTGCATGGCAAGGGCGCCTGCTATAGCTATACGCTGCTTTTGTCCACCGGAAAGCAGATGGGGTGCAAAGGATCGGAAATGGGTCATTCCCACGGTTTCGAGAGCCTCATGTACATTTTTTCGGATGCGGTCTGGCGCCATTCCGATATTCTCCGGTCCGAAGGCCACATCATCCTCCACAACCGCTGCGATAATCTGGTTGTCAGGATTTTGGAATACCATGCCCACCTCCCGGCGGATGTTCCAGATATTTTCTGTCTCCTGGGTGTCCATGCCATCCACAAGGACGTGACCTGAGGAGGGAAGGAGAAGCCCATTGATATGGCGAGCGAGGGTGGATTTTCCCGATCCGTTCGTCCCCAGTATGGCAACGAACTCTCCCTCCTCAACGGAGAGGGAAATATCCGACAGGGCCCGATGCTCCTGCTCCTCTCCCGCATGATAGATATGTGAAACATTTTGAACGGTGATAAAGGACATATAACGCTCCCCATCCCTCTCCGAATGATTTTGCTCAGAGGATTTTTACCCCATACTGCACCTTGCTGTACCGCCCGCCCATGAGGGTGTCAAAGCCCAGGCGGCAAAACTCCCCGCTCTTTGCGCTCTCCTTCATGACGACGCGCTTTCTCGCCACGCGGCAGGCCTCCTGTATGGTTTCCTCTGTCAGCGCCCGCATATCCGCAAAAGCCCTGAGTGGCTCCATTGCCTTGCTCTCGTGGAAGGGATGACGGAACATAGGGTCAAAATAAACCACATCGAAGGAGTCCGCCTCCTGCCCCTGCAGGAAGGAAAGCGCATCGACGCATTGCGTCCGAATTCCCCGCATGGCCTCTTGTATCGGCCAATTCTCCGCCTTGAAATTGGCAAGCCCATAGCCCACCACGGCCTCGATGAAGGGATTTGACTCCAACGCCAGGACGTGCCCCTCCGTACCTACGGCAAAGCTTGCTACAATGGCATCGGCGCCGAGCCCCAGTGTACAGTCCAGGACTGCCATGCCCTTGTGAAGCCCCATGGCCTCCACCATCCGATCCCCTGCCCCAGCGCTGCCGAAGCGAAGATTTTTCAGCCGGAGATGTGCCATATTGGGATGGAAGAAGAGCTCGCCTGCCTCCGTCTGGAGCATGAGGCCGCCCTTCTTTGCCACGACGAGAATATCGGCGCCCGTCCGTGCGCGAAGCTCTGCTGAGGACTCTGTCCTGCGCTTCACGTAGGGTATCTTAAGATGCCCGGCCGCCCATAGGGCTGTCTCCTCTCGCTCCTCCGACCACTTGCGTCCTGTCGTGGCGACGGCACGACGTTTTTCCTCTGCCAATATTTCTCTCCTCAAAAGCCGAAGCCTGTACGCTTAAACATCTTTGCCAGCTCCCCTGTGCTGAACTTCAGGATTGTCGGCCTGCCGTGGGGACAGGTGTAGGGAAAATCCGTATGGGTAAGATCCTCCAGAAGGATCTGCATCTGGCGGAAATTGAGCTCCTGCCCTGCCTTGATAGCAGCGCGGCAGGCCGTCGTAGCGATGCACTGCTGCCGGATATCCTTTGGAGAAATCCGCGTATGCTCTTCCAGAGCCACTAGAATCTCCCGGATGGCATCCTCCGCCTCCGTCACAGGGATATCGGCAGGCACCTCCATGAGACGATACTCCGTATCCCCCACAGCTTCCATGGTAAAGCCCATGTGGGAGAAGAGCTCCTTATGCGTCTCTATAATCCGGCTCTCTCGCTCATCAAAGGGCAAAAGCAAATGAACGAGAAGCTGCTGGGCAGGGATGGCATCAGCGCGGCTGGAGAATTTGTCAAAGAGTATGCGCTCGTGGGCCGCATGCTGGTCGACGATATAGAGCCCCGTCCTGTCCTGGGCAATGATATAAGTGAGATCCACCTGACCGATGGGCGAGATCTTCCCCTCATAGGATAGCGTCTCACCGCAAGGCTCTTCTGTTTCCATCGACTCGGCAACATAATCCATCCGACCTGTACCGATTCCCGCCTCACGTTCATTCGCAGGTCTTGTAGGAAAGCCTTCCGATGCGATGTCTCCTAAGCCGACCTCCCCCTTTAGCGGACTTCTATCCGATACAGGGAAAGTCTGAAACTGCGTACCGCTGAAGGCGTTCTGCGAATCAAGCTCCGGCGCCTTCTCCAGGGGGACAGAGGCTGGGATGAACTCCATCGCCGTCTGGGCAAAGCGCTCCGGCCGCTCCACCTGAGCCGCCATCTCCCCAAGCCCCTGCCCCTGAGGGCGCACAGCATCTATGACCGCCTTATAGACACCCTTGAACACACGGCTCTCATCCTCAAACTTCATTTCCGTCTTTTGCGGATGGACATTCACATCGATGGTGCGCTGGGGCACATCGATGAAAAGGACGGCTAAGGGATAGCCACTCTTCGGAATTAAGGATTTATAGGCATTGTCGACCGCCTTGGAAAGAGCGCGGCTCTGCACGGTTCGTCCATTGACGATAAAGGTCTGCCAGGACCGGCTCCCCTTAAGCATGGAGGGCTTTGTGATAAAGCCGGTAATCTTGAGATCCTCCGCCTCAAAGTGAAGGGCGAGCAACGCATTTGCCGTGAGCTTCCCGTAGAGAGCCTCGATGGTATCGTAGAGGTTTCCATTTCCTGGCGTCACAATAGAAAGCTTGTTGTTGCTGATATAGCGAAAGGCAATTTCCGGCCGGGAAAGGGCCAGCTTCGTCAGAAAGTCACTGATTTTGAGCCCTTCCGTATGGGTCGTCTTTAGAAACTTCTTGCGGGCTGGCGTATTGAAGAAAAGATCCTCCACCTGGATTGTGGTGCCGATAGCACAGCCGGTCTCGCGAATCTCCGTGTCCTTGCCACCCGTAATCGAGACCCGTGTCCCGAGCTCCATGTCCTTTGGGCGGGTCTGAAGCAGAAAACGGGAAACAGATGCAATAGTCGGGAGCGCCTCCCCGCGAAACCCCAGGGTGGCGATATCCTCCAGATCCCGTGCCTCGCGAATCTTGCTGGTGGCGTGACGCTGAATGGCGAGCCGTGCATCCTCCTCTGTCATGCCCTTGCCATCATCCGTCACCCGCATGAAGCTGGTGCCCCCCCCCATGGTTTCCACCTCGATTTTCGTGGCGCCAGCATCCATGGAGTTTTCCACCAGCTCCTTGATGACTGAGGCAGGCCGCTCTACCACCTCGCCGGCAGCGATTTTATTGATGGTGGCATCATCTAGCACATGAATCGTCGTCACTTCGTTCCCTCCTCCCGCTTCGCCTGCTCCTGAAGCTCATAGAGCGTATTGATCGCCTCCAGCGGCGTCATGGTCATCACATCGAGCCCCAGGAGCCTGTCCCTGAGTGTATCGGCGAAGAGGGACAGGGACATATCCTCTTGCGATGCCTCTGCCTTTGGCGCTCCCTTAGCTGGTCTCTCCGGTGCCTCAGCTTCCAGCTCGGCAAGAATCTTTTCTGCCCGCTCTGTCACTGCCTTTGGGAGCCCCGCGAGACGTGCCACGTGGATGCCATAGGACTTATCAGCTGCACCGCGAATGATGCGGCGCAGGAAGGCCACCTCCCGTCCCCGCTCCTTGACGGCGATGCAGAAGTTTTTGATTTTATCGTCCTCAAGCTCCGTAAGCTCGTGGTAGTGGGTGGCAAAGAGCGTCTTGGCATGGATTTTCTTTTCCATATATTCGATGACGGCTCGGGCAATGCTCATGCCATCGTAGGTGCTCGTGCCCCGCCCGATTTCATCGAGAATGACGAGGCTGTTTTTCGTGGCATATTTCAGAATCTGCGCCACCTCGTTCATCTCCACCATGAAGGTGCTCTGGCCACTTACGAGATCGTCGCTGGCACCGATGCGGGTGAAGATGCGATCCACGGGAGAGATATAGGCCTCCCGCGCCGGCACGAAGCTCCCTGCCTGAGCCATGAGCGTGATGAGAGCCGTCTGTCGCATATAGGTAGACTTGCCTGCCATATTCGGCCCTGTGATGAGCATGATCTCCGAGTCCTCATGGCGAAGCTCCGTATCATTTGGTACGAAGAGCTCCCGGGTGAGGATGCGTTCCACAATGGGGTGGCGCCCATCCCGTATGAGAATCTCCCCATTGGCACGGATATGAGGCCGCACATAGTTATACCGACTCGCTGCCTCTGCCATAGACTGGAGCGCATCAAGTTGTGCCACCGCCTGAGAGGTCTCCTGGATCTCTGGCAGGCATTTTTTTATGGTCTCCCGCACCTCTGTAAAGATATGATACTCGAGGGCGACGATTTTCTCCTGAGCACCGAGTATCTTCGTCTCAAACTCCTTGAGCTCCTCCGTGATATAGCGCTCCGCATTTGTCAGGGTCTGCTTGCGGATATAGCGCTCCGGCACAAGGCTTGCCCCACTGTTGCGCACCTCGATATAGTAGCCAAAGACCTTGTTGTAGCCGATTTTTAGCGACTTGATGCCCGTCTCTGCCTTTTCTCTTTCCTCGATTTCCTGAAGCATGGATTTGCTATCATGGGCGATACGGCGGTATTCATCCAGCTCCTCATTGTAGCCCGCCTTGATGATGCCCCCCTCCCGCACCGTGAGTCCAGGGTCATCCACAATGGCGCGAGTGAGAAGCGATGTGATAGCCTCAAAGGTTTGGAGGCCGCCCGTGATTTTACGCAGCCTTATCGCCTCTGCCTCAGCGAGGGCCTGCTTTATGGCAGGCAGCACGAGGAGAGACACCTTCAGTGCGATGAGATCCCGGGCATTCGCCGTACCCACCTCGATGCGGGTCAGCAGGCGCTCCAAGTCGTAGATATCCCCACAAGCTTCCCGCACATCAGAACGCATGGAGAACTTTTCCAAAAGCTCCTCCACCCCATCGAGGCGTTCCTGAATAGCGCCACTAGACATCAGTGGATACTCCAGCCATTTTCTGAGGAGGCGTGCCCCCATGGGTGTTTCCGTAAAGTCAAGAACCCCCAAGAGCGTATTTTTCTTCCCCCCGTCACGGAGATTGCGCGTAACCTCCAGATTGCGCAGGGTATAGGTATCCAACACGAGACTATCAAGAGTGCTAAGCTGTGTGAGGCTACGGATCTGGGAGACATCCGTCTTGACCGTGTCGTGGATATAGTCGAGAAGCGTCGCCACTGCCTCCCCTGCTGTCTCGTCCGTGGGACGCATGGAGGCCTCAAAATGCTCCACGAGGCGATTCTCCACGTCATGGGACGGCTCTTCCAGCATCGTCACCGCACAGCCCGGAAGGCGCAGCTTCAAAAAAGACTTGAGCTCCTCCTCAAAGGATAGCCCAGGCAGGAGGAGCAGCTCCGATACCGTCATGCGGTAGAGCTCATCAAATAGCGACTGGATGCCGCTGGCTCCCTCAAAAATGGCGTAGAAGCACTCTCCCGTGGAGATGTCTGCTCCTGCAAGGATAGAGCTCCCCTCCCGCTCCGAGACAAGGGCGAGGTAATTATTGGCCGCATCCCGTAGCGCACTATCGGAGAGAACCGTGCCGGGGGTGACCACCTTGATTACCTCCCGCTTCGTGAGGCCCTTCGCCTTTGGGTCGCCAATTTGCTCGGCTATGGCGACTTTATAGCCCTTATGAATGAGCTTTTCGATATAGGACTCTGCCGCATGGTAGGGCACGCCACACATGGGCGCATTGTCCGTATTCTTGCTGCGGCTCGTCAGCGTGAGCCCCAGCTCCTTGGAGGCTACCTGGGCATCCTCAAAAAACATCTCATAAAAGTCCCCGAGGCGGAAAAAGAGAATTGCACCGGGATTTTCCGCCTTTGTAGCCAAGTACTGCTGCATCATCGGCGTAAGCTGCGTATCATTCATGTGCGGTATGCACCTCCATTCGTCAAATATATCTCTCCATCAAACCTGCTCGCCCTTCAGCACCCAGGTCTGAGGCTGGGTAATCTTTACCTGGATAAAGTCCCCCGCCTGCTCTCCCTTATGCGGGAAAAGCACCATCTTGTTCGTGCGGGTGCGACCAGTCCATGTTGCTTCATCGTTCTTGCTGGGCCCCTCCACGAGGATCTCCATTATCCTGCCTTTGAGCGTCTCATTGATTTCCCGGCTGATTTCGTTCTGGACCTCCATGAGCCTTGTGAGGCGCTCATGCTTTACGCTGTCCTCCACCTGGTTTTCCATCGTCGCCGCAGGAGTACCCGAGCGCTTGGAATAAATGAAGGTGTAGGCAGAGTCGTAGCGTATCTCCCGCAGGAAGTCCAGCATGGCGGAAAAATCCTCCTCCGTCTCCCCTGGGAAGCCCACGATGAGATCAGTCGTCAGGCTCACTTCGGGAATCGCCGCCCGGATGCGCTTTACAAGGGCACGATAAGAATCCACCGTATATTTTCGATTCATGCGCTTTAGGATTGCATCGCTTCCATACTGTACGGGCAGATGGATGTGCTCGCAGATATGCTCACCGTCCCGTATGGCCTCTATGACCTCATCAGACAGATCCTTTGGATGGGAGGTCATAAAGCGCACCCGGCGGATGCCCTCCACCTGATCCACCTGTCTAAGAAGCTCCGCAAAGCTCTCCTCGCTGCCATTCCCATAGGAATTTACATTTTGCCCCAGAAGCGTCACCTCCTGGCAGCCTTCTGCTACGACGCCCTCTACCTCCTGCAGGATATCCTCCATAGAACGGCTCCGCTCCCGTCCCCGCACATGGGGCACGATGCAGTAGGTGCAGAAATTATTGCACCCATACATGATGGGCACCCATGCCGTCAGCTTGCTCTCCCGAGCCACGGGGGCATTGAGAGCAGGGAGCTCTGTCTCTGCCACACCCACCTCCACATGGGGCGTGTGCTCTGCCTCGATTTCCTCCACAATGCGCGTGAGCTCATGGACGCGATTCGTCCCCAGGACGAAGTCGATATGGGGCGCCCGCTGGATGAGTTTTTCCCCCTCCTTCTGAGCCATGCAACCCGTGATGCCGAAGATAAGCTGCGGATTCCTTTCTTTTAGATGCTTGATCTCTCCAATCTTTCCATAGACCCGATCCTCCGCCGTCTCCCGCACGCAGCAGGTATTGATGAGGATGAGATCCGCCTCGCTCATATCCTCCGTAGCTTCATAGCCGATTTCCTGAAGCTGCCCCTCCATGCGCTCCGCATCGCTGCGATTCATCTGGCAGCCATATACCAAAAGCTTTGCCTTTTTTCGCTTCGTATGTTGCTCTTGCATTCTGTTTTGATTCCCTTTGTGCTCTATAAAATTCCCAGGTCTGGTTCCTACAGCCTTCGTACTACTAACTAACCATTTCTTGAATAGTCAATGGTACATTGTACCAGATATTTCACCTCTTGTCGAATGTACCTTACGACATGTGAGAGGCACCAACCGACAAATTTCTTATCATTATGCCAGTCTAATTCCATACAACGGAAAGAATGATTGTGGATAAACGAATACTTTCTAATGACATTATGTACCTAAAGGGTTCTACACTGATCCGCTGGAATTTTCTATCACATCTCTTAGCTCATGAAAGCTAGCAGGAATTGCCCCCAGTGCCTTGAGTCTATCCAAACCAATCGATTTTTGCGTAGGCACATTCTCGTTCAATACCCTTGTGGGCAGCACATAGAACTCCCACTGGCTCAAATCAAACGGATTTATCCCAACATCTTTTCTTTTATAGCTGTGAAGGCAGAACACATACACATCTGCCTGTCGTTTGCTTTCCCCTTCATATTGATTGCTTGCTGCATCCCATGCTTTTGTTTGTGATATGCCAAAGGTAGGCTTTGTAAGTTTATTCTGCTGCCAGGTCTGCAAATATCCCGAAGCCTTGACCTCAACGGTGACACCATTTTTCGCTTTTAAGTCATAGGGATCCCACCCCTTGCGTACTCCATTTGCCACACCTAAAGCCACCGCAACGAGATATTCTGCAAAATTGCCTCGTTCTACATTTCCCAGCAGATCTGAATAAGCCCATTGCCAATAGTCTAGCAGGGTTGATACTAGATTTCCCCTATCATCAATAATACTCTCTGTCCCCAATCTGCGTATAGGATTCAGCGATTGTTGCAGATTTGCTTCCTCTTGCCCCATGGTACAAGCCTCCTAGCTCTAAACTTTTTGCTCTTTTGGAGATCCATTTCCTCGTTTTCCCGCGTTATCTCCTCGCCTGTCAGCTTCTTTCTGGGATCCCCCCCGCAGGTGCGGGGCCTACTGCAACGCCTTCGACCTGGTGCGGATCTACGAGGGATCATCCCCGCGGGTGCGGGGCCCACCTATTCAGTTTTCGTAGCTTCTCGAACTCGCTTTATGAACTCAGCGAATTCTTTTTTATGCCTTTCCCGCAGTTCCCTTATTTCGGGCGGGCTGTTATCGAGTCCGGCGGTTGGCAGACCTGTTGTGCGAAGCAGCTCATTACTGACTTTTTCGCTTACTGCTATTTCTTCAGCAACATGCCGGTTCATCATCTCCCAAAATTCCGAATCAAGATCCTTCACGCCACCACCTCCTATAGCCGTAGCCAGGATCATCCCCATGGGTGCGGAGCCTACACTATTCATTATATCACATTGCCCACCCTTATGGGATCATCCCCGCGGGTGCGGGGCCTACGCGGTTCGAGGAGCTTCCATCAGACGACACCTAGGATTTCCACAAGAATACCTTTATGATCCGATAAAGATTTATCCAAATTCCACTCGGAAATCTGAAAGGTGTTTTCGTGGATAAATTTTTCCGACAGAGCAATATGGTCAATACACTCTGTTCTGTTTTCTGTCAGCAAAGAAATGTCATTATGCGCAAAGGATTCAAGCAATGTATCGCGTCCAAAATGCGTGAAATAATAGTTATCGGCAAAGGAACAATTAAAATCTCCGCATATACAGAGCATACCAAGCTTTGATAACCTATTGAAATCCCTCGTTTGGCAGAGGATATCCTGCTTAAAGGAATCATCCCGATTGCCAATAACCCCCATGATGGTACCATATACAAGCAAATTTCCCCAAGGGGTTTTGAGTTCCACACAAAGGGCTGTATAGATATCATACGTCTCATGTTGTCGGACACACGGAAAATTCGTATAAATCGATACTCGGTTTTCCGTCACACCGTAATACTCGGCAAAGGTATATTTCCTGCACCTACCCGGCAAGTAATGACTTGTATCCGCCGCCTGTAATTTTGGTGTGTGAAGTCCATAACGGTATTTCGGTTTTATCCGATCATCTGTTTCGGTCAGCACTAGAATATCTGCCTGTACGGATTCTATAGCTTTCAGTATATCAGTGAGGTCTTTCTTATGCTTGAGACGTTCTACATTCCAGGTAGCAATTCTCATTGTATCAATCCATTTCTATCAAAATACGCCCAGAGTGGCTCTGCATATTTTGATTTGGCGATATCTTTCGCTCTTCCTTCCATCGCTTTTATAGCTCCTCGTATAAATTCTTCCGCTGTTCCTTGACTAAAAATACGGATTGTATCACCTTCCAAATAACCGCTTTGCAAGAAATGGGTATCAAGGAAATCTTGCCAGTTCTGAAAGCAATTATGATAAAACCTCTCTTCTCCATCAAATTTCACTTCATCATACAGAACGAGAAGATAGCGATCCATATAATCCAAAGCCCGCCTTGCCTTATTAAGCTTACCCTGAATAGATCTCCCCGTTTCCATTGGAAGAACCCAGAAATTTGCAAGGCAATGATAGCTATGGGCATACTCACGCAAATATTCCGGCCACTCGGACTCTGGTGTCCGCAGTACCTTTGCTTTTCCCGCCCCCGGTGTTCTATTGGCCGTCGTTTCAAAGCTATTCATCGTGTCCCCAGCGAATTCAAAATTGATTAAATTCCCATATTTGTCAAGCATATGATTACTGTCAAGAAGATTTTGGTAAAGAATTTCATAAAATCCAACTGCGAAATCAGACATATCCTCATCTACATAGTGGCTGCTCAACAACGCCCTGAAATGAGGGGGCTATTTATGCGGCATCGAC
>CAMCRT010000066.1 GCA_945877355.1 uncultured Mitsuokella sp.
TTCACATTCGGGATATCCGTCACGTCCACCATGGTCTGGTCCATGCAGATGCGGCCGAGGATCTTCGCCTGTTGTCCGTGTAGGAGCACGTAGCCCTCCTCGCCATAGGCGCGGATATAGCCATCCGCATAGCCGATGGGGAGCGTCGCCACCACCATATCCCGGGGCGCGGTGAAGGCACGGCCATAGCCGATGGTCTCCCCTCTCGTCACGCGCTTGACGAATACCACCTTCGCGTAGAGGGAGAGGATGGGGGTGAGCCCCTCGCCGCCGGTGCATGTGCAGCTTGGCATCATGCCATACTGGATGATGCCGGAGCGCACCATGTCGAAGTGCGCGTCGGGGATCTCGAGAGCCGCGGCGGACTCGGCGATGTGGTAGATTTCCGCCGTGACCCCGGCCCGCTCGATTTCTGCGAGGGCCTTTTGGAAGCGGGCCAGCTGCTCCCGGACGTAGGACTTGTCCGGCACATCCGCCATGGCGAAGTGGGAGAAAACGCCCTCGATTTCCACATTTGGCAAGGCCGCCACCTCCCGGGCAAAGGCATAGGCATCCTCCGGATAGACGCCAATGCGGCCCATGCCCGTCTCGATGGCCAGGTGCACCTTCACCCGCTTCCCCTGACGGCCTGCGGCCTCGGAGAGGGCCTCGGCAAGGGAAATATCCGCCACCGCCTGGGTCACATCGAGGCGCACGATTTCCTCTGCCGCCTCGGGAAGGACAAGGCCCAGCATCAGGACGGGGGCCTCTATCCCCGCCTCCCGCAGGTGCTTCGCCTCCGACACGGCGGCGACGGCGAGATACCGCGCCCCGCACTCGAGGGCGACGCGGGCGCAGGGCACAGCCCCGTGCCCATAAGCATCCGCCTTTACCACAGCGCAGAGGGCAGCCCCCTCTGCCAGGTGCGCCCGTATCCAGGCGTAGTTCCGCCGAAGCGCCGCCAAATCAATCTCCGCCCAAGCACCACGTAGTTTCATGCTATCTCTCCTTATGGTAACGATAAAGCACTAAAAAACCGCCCGATAGTTCCAGCATCAGCGGTTTTTTAATAAGACCAAATATTTGGGGCTGTCCGTGGATTCGGCGTCCCTTTTCTTTTCTATTGACAGTATACCACATTCGACAATGATAGGCAAGTAAAAAGGAGAATGCATAAAAAAACCGCCCGAATCTCCTAGTCTCGGCGGTTTTTTAGTACCAAACAGATTTGAGGTCTTCCGTTTGCGCGGTGACCCTTTTTCTATAGACAGTATACCACATCCAGCCAGCCCAGGCAAGAAAAAACCACCGCTTTCGCGGTGGTTTTTGTAGTTGCTTGGATAAGCTCTGGCTTCTGATTATCAGAAGAAGAACTCAACGCGGCCGAAGATCTTGCTGACGCCGTCCTTGTCGTTATAGCCATCGATCTTGTGACCCTGGCCATAGCGGACCGTGCCGACGATGTTCTTTGCGAACGTGTAGTTGCCGCCGATCTCCCAGCCAGCCTCATTGGTGTCCATGATATCCCAGGTCGGGAAGAGGGAAGCCTGCGTGCCGAGGTGACGATATGCGAGCCAAGCACCCCAAGTGCCGCGGTTCTCCTGCTCTGCACCCTTGTACTGATACTCGAAGTCATAGACGTTCCGGGAAACGTCGTCGTCATCGAGCCAATCGTTAGCCCGAGCATAGAGGCCATAGAGGTTGTTGTTCTTGTCGAACTTGTAGTTCGCTGCAACAGCCCAGATATGAGCGTTGTTCACCTCGGAAGAAAGGTCTTTGTTCCACTTGCCGTTTTTATACTCAATCACGTCGTTGAAATTGAGGCCATGATAGTGGACGCCACCGAAGAACTTGCCGTTCTCATAGTTGAGGCCAGCGTAGTAGTGGTTACCTGCGCTGAGGTTCGTCGTGTAGGTGTTGCCATCCTTATCGGTAGATGTGAGCTCACCCTCAAGGTCATCGAGGTTCAGGCGGGCTGCACCGGCGATGAACTTGACCTTGCTGCCGAAGGTAACCTCAGCACCAGAGTTCGTGGTATCCATGATGCTGTCGTTATCGAGCGGAGCGAACTTGCCGAGCTTGACCTGGAAGTTCTTGTAGTCGCCCTGTGCCCAGATACGCTTGAGCTTCACATCGCCTTCCGTATCCTCTGCAGCGTTGACCTTTGCATCGATACGAGCCTTCACATGCCAGTTGCTGTTGACCTCAGCGGACGGCTCGAGGCGGAACAGGAACGTGTTCTCGTTTGCCTTGCTGTCAGCCTGGCGGTCCTGGTTCTCCTGATGATGACGGGAGTAGGTGTACTCAGCCTTGCCGTTCCACTTCACCATATCAGCGTTGCGCTCGAGGTTGGAGACGCGGACGCCGAGGTTGTTCAGCTCATCAGCGAACTCAGCAGCGAGCTTGTCGATCATGGCCTTGTCAGCAGCGGAGACGTCCGTCTTTGCCATGGCCTTTGCAACGATCTGAGCCATCTCATAGCGGGTGATGTTGCGGTCGCCGCGGAAAGAGTTGTCGCCATAGCCCTCGACGACGCCGTCCTGAGCGAGCTGCGTTACAGCGTCGTATGCCCAGTGGTCAGCAGGAACATCGGAGAACGGGTTTGCAGCTGCAAACGTGGTGGATGCTGCGCCAACGACGAGAGCCGTCGTAAGAGCGCTTACGAGTGTCTTCTTCATAAAGAACTCCTCCTAAACAAATAGTGTGAACATTGACTGCCCTTTGCTTAGGAATCGTTCGCATGAGTGTCCATGTTTCCTCAGCACTTCCCTCGCTTCGGGCTAGATGTATCGTACCAAATGTAAGAAAGCTGTGCAACTTTTTGAATCGTGATTTCAGCCGAATTTTTGCTGGTTTTTATATAAAATCTACCGTTATCTCACGCATACTTAAAATTTTAGAGGATTTGAATAAACGCCTCCCTCCGGAGGGAAGTGGCGCGTAGCGTGTCGGTGGGAGCCCGTCCGTAGGGAGAAACGTCAGAACTCCACAGCATCGCCCGTCTACGAACCCACAGCCTTGTCCAGGAAGTGCGCTGACCGGTTGCCCATGCCTTCCCCTTCCGCCAGGCCCTACGCGCGGGCTCCCCCTGCCCTTCGGGCACCCCCCTCCCCGAGGGAGGCTTGGGCTCCAGCCTCTTGCCATGTAGATTGTGCCATGCCACTTCAAGTACCTCCGGCTTTGTTCCTGCCCCTCGCTCCTTCTCCCGTCGGATGCCTTCTTCCTTTTGGGAGACCATCCCCGTCCTACGCGAGAAAGCAGCTCCCTCCTTCGAGTGCCTCCCTCAGGGAGGGAGGTGGCACGCGCAGCGTGACGGTGGGAGCCCGCCCGTAGGGACCGACAACAAAGTGCCTCCTTCTCGTCCGGCTTCGCCCCAACTCCCCTTTCTACGCAAGATTGCAGCTCCCTCCTTCGAGTGCCTCCCTCGGGGAGGGAGGTGGCGCGTAGCGCCGGTGGGAGCCCGTCCGTAGGTACTATCCTCTAGGCTCCGACGTATCACCCGTCGCCAGACTCAAAAAGCCCCGGCCCTAGGGCCGAGGCTCGTGAAGCGTATTTTCTATCAGGTCTTGAACTTGCCGGCGGCGGCGCTGAGCTCCTCCGCGTGGTCGGCGAGGCTCTTGCTGCTGTTTGCGATCTCGTTCATGCTGGCGGCCTGCTCCTCCGTGGCGGCGGAGACATTCTCCGACTCGGAGGCCACCTGCTTCGCGGAGTCGTAGATCTTCGCCGTGGCGTCGGCGATCTTGCCGGCGCTCTCGTTCAGCATCTTCATGGTCTTCTGGATGGACTCGGAGTTCTCCCGGACATTGTGGATCATGCCGAGGATCTCCGAGAAGCCCTCGCCGGTGGCGCGGACATTCTCGCGGCCCTCCTCTGCCTGGTCGCGGCCCTCCTGCATGGCGGTGACGGCCTGGCTCGTCTCTTCCTGGATGGCGCCGATGAGGTCGCCGATCTTCTGGGACGCCTGGGAGGACTCCTCAGCGAGCTTCCGGACCTCCTCTGCCACGACGGCAAAGCCGCGGCCGTGCTCGCCGGCGCGGGCGGCCTCGATGGCGGCGTTCAGCGCCAGGAGGTTCGTCTGGGCGGAGATGCCTGCGATGACCTCCACGATGTCGCCGATTTCCTTCGACCGGTCGCCCAGCTTCGATACGACGCCTGCGGCAGTCTGGACGCCGTCGGCGATGGTATTCATCTGGTCAACGGTGGAGAGCACGAGGGTATTGCCCTCGTTGGCCCGCTTCGACGTATTCTGCACGTCGCCCACGACGCTGGCCAGGAGCTCCGTGGCGCTGTGGATGTTCTTGCGGAAGGAGTCCACCTGCTGCTTCGTGTCCTCCAGAAACTCCATCTGGTTCTGGGAGGCGCCTGCCACCTCTGTGATGGACTGGGCCACATTCTGTGTGGCCGTGGCGGACTGCTCCGCCGTATTCGTGAGCGTCCCGGAGGCGTCGGAGACCTCCTGGGCCGTGGACTGGATCTGCTTCGTCATCTTGCGGACGTTTTCCAGCATCTTGTTGAACTCGCCCGCCATCTGGCCGAACTCGTCGTTGGCGGCGAGGTTCAGGTGGACGCGAAGATCGCCGGCTGCCACCTGACGCAGGGCGTCAAAGATGGAGTGGACACCGCTGGTGATGGTCTTGTTGAGCCAGATCGCGGCGAGGATGGTGATGGCAAGGACGACGATGAGAAGGATGACCGTGTTGCGGAAGACGCTGGCATAGAGGTCATCGCTGATGTTCTTGACGTCCTCGGCGGCCTTGATGGAGGCCTCCTCGTCGGCCTTCACGGCGGCGATGAATTTCTTGTAGGCGGCGCGGCCATTGGTATCAAACTGGATGAGGGCGCCCTGGGCATCCCCCTTATTCAGAAGCTCCGTGGCCTTCTTGCCCTCGGCCCGATAGGCCTTCCAGAGCTCCTTTTCCTCGTTGAGGGTCTTCAGGTCGTTCTGCTTTTCCTGCTCGTCGCCCTCGTAGTCGGTGTCGGCGAGCATCTTGTCGTACTGGGCGAATACATCGTCCACCTTCTTATAGGCGTCGTTGATGCCCTGGGTGATCTCCTGCTGGCGCTCCGGGGAGACATTCGTGAAGCGGGAGGCGCCAAGGGCATAGGCCTCGTTGGCGGCATCCGACAGATTCGAGCTGATGGTCAGGCCGTCGGTCCAATCCTTAAGATCCGAGGTCTGGCTATTGAGCGCACTGCCGGCGTAGTTGGCATAGAAGCCGAAGCCTGCGAAGAAAACGATGAGCACGATGAAGCTCAGGAGAATCTTCTTCGCTACGGTGAGATTATTCATCTCCATTCCTTCCTTTCTTTGGTGCAAAATATAGAGCTGCGCACGACGTTTCTTTCTATATATAGTAGGCTCTCTATAAATTCCTCCACGCTTGGTGCGTGGCTGTATGCTACTCACTTCCGTATGTATTCGTCCTCTCTTTTGATTTTCCTGCAAAATGTGGGAAAAGGTTTTTATTTTCTATATCATGAGAGGGTGCGGCTTGGCTTAAGGGCTATCCGGAAAGACGCCCCGTCCCTCAGCCGTGCATCAGCTTTCTCGCAGACTCCCCCTGACCCTGTCGGGCCATCCCCCTCCAGAGGGGGACGAGGCAAGGCTCAACAGCTTGGCAATGGCACGGAACGGCCTGCAGACGAAAAGTCTCCCTGACAGGATGCAGGAAGCCGCAGGATGTTACGGCCCATTGCGAGCGTGGGAGACTTGCTTGCCTCCCTCCTGAGGGAGGTGGCACGCCGAAGGCGTGTCGGAGGGAGTCTTGCTGCTGGCCGTAACAATTTATGGGTAGAAGGGGAATAGACGAGAAAAATGTGGTTGAGTAAGTCAACTAATAGGCTTCATTTGACAACAGGCGAGGAATCGACTATGCTAAAGAGATATCCAACGTAGGGCTCTTGCCCTCGCGCGGCAGGAAGAGAGGTAGTAACATGGCGCAAAATGGCTGGGGAGCGGCCCTTCGGGCGGCTTTTCCCTATACGGTTCCCATATTCGCAGGCTTTTGGTTTTTGGGCCTCACCTATGGCATCTACATGCATAGCGCGGGCTTTTCCTTCGTCTACCCCATGCTCATGAGCATGGCCATATTCGCGGGCTCCATGGAGTTCATCGCGACGTCGCTGCTTCTCGCCCCTTTTGACCCTTTGGCGGCGCTCCTCCTCACTCTCATGGTGAACGGCCGCCATGTCTTTTATGGCATCTCCATGCTGGAGAGGTACAAGGGGCTGGGCTGGAAGAAGCCCTTTCTCATCTTCTGGCTCTGCGACGAGACGTTCTCCATCAACTACACGGCAAATACGCCCGCCGGCATCGACCGGGGGCGGTTCTACTTCTGCGTCTCCATCCTGAACTATCTCTACTGGGTCTCCGGCGCGACGCTGGGCGGCCTATTTGGCGGGCTGCTCGCCTTCGACACGAAGGGGCTGTCCTTCGCCATGACGGCCATGTTCGTCGTCATCTTCCTGGAGCAGTGGAAGAATGACCCGGAGCACCGCAGCATGTTCCTAGGCTTCGCCGTGGCAGTGCTCGCGCTCCTCGCCTTCGGGCCCCAGGGCTTCATGATTCCCGCCATGGTGGGCATCCTCGCGGGGCTCCTCGCCCTGCGGAGCCGCTTCACGGGAGGTGCCGCATGACGATGCTCGAACAAATCGTGACCGTCGGGGCCTGCGTCCTCGGCACCATGGCGACGAGGTTCCTCCCCTTCCTGCTCTTCGGCCGCGGCGAAAAGCCCCCGGCCGTCATCCGCTATCTAGGGGACTTCCTGCCGGGGGCGGTATTCGCGCTCCTCATCGTCTACTGCCTGAAGGATGTGAGCTTCCTCACAGGCTACCACGGCGCCCCAGAGCTCATAGCCATAGCCGCCACAACAGCCCTCCACCTGGCCTTCCGCCAAATGCTCATCTCCATCTTCGGAGGCACGGCCCTCTACATGGTATTGGTGCAGTTCGTCTTTCCGTGAAACTTATAAATCAAGATTGTCAACGATAATATCCTCCTGCCGCAGCTTGGAGAGGTCACACACCCTCACGAGCTCCGCAAGCGGCAGCACTTTTCTTTCGGGCAGCACTCCGCTTGCCCACGCCAAGGCCGACAGGAGCTCCTCCGGGCGCACGCCTCGCTCCCGCAGCTCTCGCACTGTGAGACCCTTTTGCCGCTTTGACAGTCTCCTGCCCTCCCTATCCACCAGCATGGGCACGTGGCGATACCGGGGCGGCGTGCCTCCCAGCACCTGCATGAGCCAGATCTGGCCCGCCGTCTCCCCCAGGAGATCCCGGCCCCGGACCACGCTCGTTATCCCCATCTCCACATCGTCCACCACCACCGCCAGGGCGTAGGCATAGAGCCCGTCCGCCCGGCGCACGCGAAAATCGCCGACTTCCCTTTGGAGGCCGGCGTTTTGTCGCCCATACGTAGCATCGAGGAAGGAGATCTCTACATCGGGCACGTGCACCCGGAGGGACGGCGACCGCCGGGCCGCCTCCGCTGCCCGCTCCTCGGGCGTCAGATGGTAGCAGCGGCCGTCGTAGACGTGGGCCTCCCCCGGATGGGGCGCTCCAACGCCCTGTAGGCGCGCTCGGGTACAGAAGCAAGGGTAGAGCAGCCCCAAGGCCGCAAGACGGGCAAGAGCGGCCTCGTAGCGCTCGTAGCGGGCGCTTTGGGTATAGGGGCCATAGGCGCCGCCCTTTCCCTCCCCCTCGTCCCAGTGGAGGCCGAGCCAAGCCAAGTCCTCGCAGAGGGCCCGGACGTACGCCTCCCGGCTCCTCTCCCTGTCGATGTCCTCGATGCGAAGGACGAGCGTGCCGCCTGCCTGCCGCACCTCCAGCCAGGCGAGGAAGGCCGCCAGCACATTTCCGAGGTGGAGATAGCCCGTGGGGCTCGGGGCATAGCGGCCCCGGAGGCTCCCCGTCTTATTCCCCATCTTCCTCCTGCTCCTTCGACATGCCGAAGGTGTAGCGGAGGTTGTCGAGGGCCGTCTGCCGCCGGTCGCTCAGGAGCAGCGTCAGCACGCCGTCCACCTTCATGGTGTCCCCCTCCCGGAGCACGATGCGGGCGCCCCGCTCCACGAAGACATCCTCGCCCTCCGTGTCACTCCCTGCGCCCCGCTTCACGAGTCCGTCGAACATGGCATAGGCCCGCTTCCACTCCTGGACCAGCTCATGATCGAGACCATTTCCCTTCGGCATCGCCTTCATGAGCATCTCGAAGTCCTCCCGGGTGTAGCGGGTGATCCAATAGGCGATGGCGTTGATGTCCTTGTGGGCCTTCGGCGTGCGGGTCTTGTCCTGGTACACCTGCACCGTCTGCAGGATCCGCCTCTTGATGGCGCCCTCCATGATGCGCCCCATCTCCAGATCCTGGACGACCACGTCCTCCTTGACCCAGGGGAAAATGCGAAGAACCTCTTTGCGCTCCATAATATGCCTCCTACTACGTCCCTGCCCATCGGGCTTCCGTAAATCCTTTTCCCTATTATATTCTGCAAAAAACGGAAAAATCCTTGCGGCATCTTCGCCTATCACGAGCCACCCATTTCCTCCCTGGGCTGCATTGAGCCGCGGCGCTTTTGCCTGAGATCGCTAGCGCTTCCCGCCCCGGGGCCCTTTCCCCTGCAGGGCCTTCAAAAGCTCCCCGAGGAATCGCCGCTGGGGCCCCTCCGGCTCCAGGGACCGCTTCATGGTGAGGAGTGTCCCGATTTCCCTTGGCGCCCCCGCAAAGAGGGCGCAGAGCTCCCGAAGCGCCAGGCAGCGGGCCGTCAGGGGGATAGAGGGTGCCAAAAGGTCGATGTAGTCTCCAAAGGCTTTCTCCTCCCTTTGCCGCAGGGCCTCCACCTCTGGGGGAAAGGCAAAATCGTCGAAGCACTCCGAAAAGCCCGCCTCCCGCTGGGCCCGCAGCTGCTCCTCTCCCTCCGGCGTGATGTGGATGGAGCGAAAGCCACCCCTGCGCGTCTTGAAGGAAAGGAGGCCCGCCTCCCGCAGCCCCTCGCAAAAGGCTTCGATGTCCTCGGGCGAGAGCAGGGAAAAGGCCCCGTCGCCGGGCAGCCGCTCCCGCTCCGGCACCGGCGCGATCCCCCGGAGCCGCGCCGCCAGGGCTCCTATGGTGCAGCTCCCCCCGCGGCTCGCAATCCGCAGGATGGTGCGGGCAAGGCTGTTGCCCCAGTATTTTGCCAGCCTCTCGTGCTTTTCCCGAGCCTCCGCCTCGTCGTAGCCCACGACGCCTCGGATCAGCTCCTCCAGCTTTTCCCTCCAGGCCGCCAGCTCCTCTGCGTAGGAGAAGGCCGCGCCATAGAGACGCCCCTTGTAGTGAAAGCTCAGGCGGCTGTCCCCAAAGCCGATGCCAAGGCCCGACCTTCGCAGGGGCAGGAGGCCGGCGGCGCGGAAGCGCTCCTCTGCATAGGAAAGCCGCGCGGCTAGGGCGGGGTCACGTTCCAAGGCCTGGAGCCCCTCCCCCAGGGGCGTCGCCGTGACGAGCGCCTCCCCATCCTGCCACTCCACGAGGAAGAAGGGGGTGGAGAGGCGGGCTGCCCCCGCCTGAAGCTGATAGGTGAGGATGAGCCCCTGGTGCACCTCCAGCTGGAAAAACCAGTCGGGGACCCGCTTGGCGGCCTGGAGGCACCGGAGAAACTCCCCCTGGTAGGGCTCCGGCAGCTCCTCCTGCGAGACCGCCCGCTCGCAGCTCCCCCGAAAGACCCGCTCGGAAAACTCGTAGGCGAGGCTCTCCTCCAGCGCCTTCCGATTCTCGATATCCTCCACCGTGAAGGCCTCCCCATTTTTCGGGGTCTTCGCCCACAGGAAGGGCTGGGGCGGGAGGGAGAAGCCCACCCGATGGGAGAGTGCGCCGCAGGGCGATTCGATGGTGAGCTCTGCGGCCTCGAGGCCGTAGCCCCCTGTCGTCTCCTTCGTCGCGATGAGCTCCCCATTTTTGAGCTCCGATTTTTCCGGCCACTCCCCATGTTGGATGGCGACGGCAGAGCCTGCGGGGAGACGCCCCTCTGCCGCCTTTGCCAGCCGGTCGAAGACCTCCCACAGAAAGACCTTTTCCAGATAGCGCTGCTGGAGCCGGGCCAGCGCCCTCTTCGCGGCCGTGTCCACCTGCTGACGGGCCAGCTCCGCCAGGAACCCCTCGGGGAGCTCCGCCGGGAGCGGCGTCGCATTCCCCAGGGACAGGGCGGCGCGAAAGCCATTCCAGCTGACCATGCAGCTGATGCCATTCCAAAGGAGCTCTGGCTCCGGGAAGGGGAACTGCCCCTTGAGGCGGGCCTCCAGCTCCTCCCGGTGCTCCAAAAGATAGCGCCGGAGCCGGGGCTCACATAGGGCATCGGCCACGCTTCGCACCTGCCGTGGGGCAAGCCCCGCCGCCTGGAGCCGCCTAGCGAGCTTTTTCGTGGCGTAGGCGAGACGCGGCTCCGCCTCCCCCTCCACCGTGTACTTGATCTGCCCCCGATGGGTCACGCCGATGTAGCCGATCCGATGGACGGGGACATTGGCCACCGCCGCCAGGTGCTCCGCACAGAGCTTGATATCGTAGTCGCTGATAAGCCAGCCGCCGCTCTTCGCCATTTGCCGCCCTCCCTCTCATTTGATGCCATTTTGGATAAAGCCCACCAGCTGCCGGAGGTTCACCAGCTCTACAATCCGGGCATACCGGCCGTAGCCCGTGGCGAGGGAGTCCACCGTGTCCCAGAGCTCCCGCCGCTCGGTATTGAGCCAGTAGGCCCGCTTGGCCCGATGGCAGATATTCTTCAGCTCCTCGTAGCCCGGCGCATGGTGATTGTTCCGGGCGTCCCCCATGAAGATGACGATGGTGTCGGAGGTGATGTCCCGCCGGTGCTCCTCCCAGAGGCTCCTGAGGGGCATAAAATAGTCGCTGTACACGCCCCGGCTGGGGATGGCAGCGAATACCGCCCGGGTCGCGGCGTCGATATCCGGCGCCCGGAGGGTCTCTGAGATATCGTAGAGCCGGTTGACGAAGCCATAGATCCTACAGCCCTGGGGAAAGGCGGAGGAGAGGAGATAGGTGAAGGTCAGAAGCATGGAGGAGGCGGCCCGGCAGGAGCCGGACATATCCAGCATGAGGAGGAGGTTCGTCTTCCCCTCCCGGGGCCTCTCGTAGCAAAGGTTCAAGGGGATGCCGCCCGTGCAGCAGGCCTCCCGTATGGTGCGCCCCATGTCGAGCTGCGCCCGCTCCATCACGTGGATGTGGCGGGTGAGGCGGGTCCGGAACCGCAGGATATTCTGCTGGAGGTAGCCCATGAGCAGCTGCCGGTCCATGGCCGTCAGCTGGGAAAAGTCCGTGTCCAGGCACTCTGGCTCCTCAGATAGGGTCTGCACCGCATTGCGCCCGCCCAGGAATACCTCCCGGTGGGAAAGGGCCCGCTCCTTCACAATCGTCCGGGCAGGGGTGAGGGCCCGAAGCTCCCCCTGGATCTTCTCCCGCTCCTTCTTCGCCTGCTTGAGCTGGGCCTTCACGGCCTGGCGTCTCTCTTCGTACGCTGCCCGGATCCGGCTCTCCTTCTCCGCTCGCCGGTGCGCCTCCCGCTCGCTTTCCTGCCGGAGGCTGCCGACCCGCTGGAAAAGCCCCGTCCAGACCTCCTGGAAGGCGGCGGTGTCCCCCGCCCGGAGTGCCTCTTCAGCCCGCGCCAGGAGCCTCTCCTGAGCCTCCCGCAGCTCCTCCGGGGTGCATTCTACAAATCGCCCCGCCGCAAGGCGCGCCGCCAGCTCCTCCCCCAGGGTGCCGGCGAGAGCCTCCCCGTTTTTCGCAAAAAAGGCCGCCCAGGCCTCCTTCCCCGCGATGCTTTCCCGAGGAAGGCTCGCGAGCGCCTCCTGCTCCTCCTCGGCGAGGCGCGCCTCCTGGGCGCGGAGCGTCTCCTGCTGCCCCTGGAGCTCCTCCTGCCGGCGCGTCAGCTCCTGCCGCTCCTGCACCCTTTCCGCCAGCTCCCGCTGGCCCGCGAGAAAGTCCTGAAAAAGCCCATCAAAGGCCATATACTGACCGGGCCCCCTGCATAGCGCAGGCTTCAGGGCCAGGTCGAGCTCCTCCCCCGCTTCGGCGGCGCGCCGCGCGAGAAGCGTCGCCTTTCGCGTATCCGCCGGGGACAGGGAATAGCCATTGGCGTTCAGGAAGCCATAGAGCTCCGACAGGAAGGAGGCCGTCGCCTCCCGTGCCGTAGGGGCGCACCCTGCCGGCTGGCCCAGCCCTGCCGCGGGCGTCGCCTCAGCCATTTCCATGTCATCACTCCTCCTCTTCCTCCTCCAGAAGATCCCGGCCCTGCCAGAGATCTGCCATGCGCTCCAGCTCCTCCGGGGAGGCCGCTTCGCCCCCTTCGGAGGCCTCCGAGGGTTCCACCGCTCCCTCGCCCCCGATGAGGGAAATCTGGGAAAAGCCCCCCGTCTTTCTCAGCAGGGCCTCCTGGGTGTCCTCCCGGATCCTCTCCACCGCGGAGGAATTCTCCTTCAGCACCCGCCGGATGCTCTCCGTGTCCCGGGCATTTTTCGCCAGGAGGAAGGCCAGGTCCTCCGCATCCTCCGCCATGAGCTCCGGGTGCGCGGCGATGTAGGCCACCCAGGCCAGCCCCTCGGCGATGGAGGGGGTCTGCAGGAGCTTCGCCCCCTGGAGGGCCGCCAGGCACTTGGCCACCGCCTTTGCCGCCTCCTCCGAGAGCTCCGTCTGCCGCAGCACGATGCGGGCGATTTCCGCCTGCTTCTTGCTGGGGATATAGAGATAGTTGCACCGGCGCTTCAGAGCATCGGAGAGCTCCCGGTAGCGGTTCGACGTCAAAAAGATCATGGGCCGCCGCTCCTCCGGGCAGCGAATGGTGCCATACTGGGGAATCGTCATGGAGAACTCATCCAGCACCTCGAGAAGGGCGTACTCCAGCTCCTCGGAGGTCTTGTCCACCTCGTCCAGGAGCAGCACCACCGGCTCCGGGGCTGTCAGCGCCTGGAGCACGGGCCGCTCGATGAGGAAGTCCTTCCCGTAGAAGTCAATGCCCCCGGCAAGCTTTAGGGCCTCCTCCGGAGACTTGTCCGCAAGCGTCCTGTCCAGGGAGGAGCGGATGGCCTCGATGGTGAGGAGCTGCCGCTGGTAGTCGTAGTCATAGAGAATCTTGTCCTAGGTGATGCCCTCGTACATCTGCACGCGAATGAGCCGCGCCCCCAGCATGGAGGCGACGGCCTTCGCAAGAAACGTCTTGCCACACCCCGGCTCCCCCTCGATGAGAAGCGGGATCCGGCTCCCGATGGCCCCCGACACGGCATAGGCGATATCGGTCGAAGCAATATACCCCGCCTGCTCCAGCCCCGCCCTGATCTCCTGAATAGAAAGTCTCTCCTGCTCCATGCTACACCCCTTTCCTTTCCGCAATCCCTCGATACAACCTATTTCATGATACACGTAGGCCCCGTCGCCGTTCCTCATCCCACCACGTCCACCTGGCAGGAGCGCAGGACGGTGAGGGTGGCGGCGTGGGCTTCGGGGGTGGTGCCGGCGGAGGCATTGGCTAGGACTTGGATTTTCGCCTCCGGGAAGGCGGCTTTCAGAATGAGGGCGTTCGAGACGACGCAGATATCGGTACAGAGGCCCAGGAGGGTGATCTCCTCGTAGCCAGAGAGGGCCTTCGGGAGCTCCAAGGAGCCGAAGGCGCCCTTTTCCACGACGGCCGTGGCCTTTGCCTTATAGGGCAGCAGCACCTCTGCGATCTCCCAGCCCGCAGTACCCCGGATGCAGTGGGGCACCGGGAGCTTCCTCCCCTCCGATGTCGCGAGGTAGCCCTTCCCGTGGGTGTCCATGGTGAAGAAAAGGTCCGTCCCCTCCTCCGCCGCCTTCTCTGCCGCCTGCACAGCCCGCGGCAGGATCGCCTCGGCTTCCTTCGTCCCGAGGCTTCCGGTGATAAAGTCATTTTGCATGTCGATGAGTAAAAGTGCCTTTTTCAGAGGCTTCGGGCATGATTGTGGGTAAATTTCCCAGCCTCTGATAACAACTTTAT
>CAMCRT010000067.1 GCA_945877355.1 uncultured Mitsuokella sp.
TCGTCAGGAAGGCGATGATGTCGTGGTGGGTGACGCTCTCGATTTCCCGGATGCGATCCACGTCGAACTTCGCCTTCGCGCGGATGTTCTTCGCCGCCTCCTTCGGGATCTCGCCCAGCTCCGCCATCGCATCGCAGGCCGCCATCTCCACATTCAGGATCTGCTGCCACTCATTCTTCATGGACCAGAGATGGCCCATCTCCGGCTTCGTATAACGCTCGATCATCGCCAGTTCCTCCTCAATTCAGCACAAAACTACATCTTATGATAGCATTGAAAAAGGCCGCCTGTCAATTTTTCCCGCAAACAAAAAACCGCACCAATCGGTGCGGGTGATTTCTGGTGCTCACTGAGGGATTCGAACCCCCGACCCCCTCCATGTGACGGAGATGCTCTACCAACTGAGCTAAGTGAGCCTGTAACGCTAGATAGTATACAATAAATTGCCCGGGATTGCAAGCAAAATGTATGGCCATCTATTCTCGAAAATAGAAAACCGCCTCATGCGGGCGGTGCATTTTTGAAATGGTGGGGTTAACAAGATTCGAACTTGTGACCTCCTCGATGTCAACGAGACACTCTAACCAACTGAGCTATAACCCCATGTCGTTAAGGACAAGATTCATTATAGCGACAGTGGGCTTTCCTGTCAACAACTTTTTTATTATAAATACATTAGCTCATGGAAGCACTGCCATCATGATGCCTCCCACGGCGATGAGGGCGATGGCCACGGCGTGGGCGGGGCTGACGCTCTCATGGAAGAGCAGCACGGCAAGAAGCACGGCGAAGACCACGCTGAGCTTGTCGATGGGGGCCACCTGGGAGACATTTCCGGTCTTCAGGGCCATGAAGTAAAAGAGCCAGGACACGGCACCGGCCACGCCGGAGAGGGTGATGGCGAGGAGCGCCTTCTTGTTGGCGAGGATCGCTGGCACGTGGCTGGCGCTTCCCTGGACGCAGGCGACGCCAATGAGGAAGACCGCCATGATGCTGGCCCGGATGGCCGTCGCCGCCCCGCTGTCGATTCCCGCGAGACCGATTTTGCCAAAAATCGAAACAAAAGCCGCACTCACGGCGGAGAGCAGCGCATAGATAAGCCAGGATTCCAAAGAATCGCTCCCTTTCCTGCAATGATACAAAATGATAGTGATAGTTTAGCATACACAGCAACGCAAAGAAAGGAGGCTGTTTCACAGGAGACATAATTTGTCCCTCGTAAAGAAGCCCCCTTTTATGTCAGAAGGATTTCCTTCGTCTGTATTATCCTTCTTTCGCAACGACCTAAAAAAGGACACAGCAAAGCGACCGTTCCCAAAAAAGCCTCTATCTGCTGTGTCCTTTATGGAGTATTCCGTGAACATGTTGAGGGCCGAGTGGGTGCCGTATTTCTTGATGGGAAGGATCCCCGTCATATAGGCAAGGGCGATATACTCCTTGTCCTTCAGCATATCCCGCAGGAAGTCCAGATACTGCCGCTGGGCCTCCTCCGCCTCCTTGTACTCCCGGAAGATGCAGTCCCACTCGTCGATGAGCACCACGAACGCCCGTCCCGTGTTTGCGTAGATGGTATTCATGACGATGCGCAGGCGGTCCTTCCGCTGGTAGGCGAAGTCCGGATACGCCTGCAAAAGCTCCCAAAGAAGCGCCTCCTGGAGGGAGGCTATCATATCCGCCATGGAGGAGGCCTCGCTCAAAAATTCCTGCATATTGATGCGAAGCACGTCAAAACGGCCCCGATACCGATCAAAGGACGGGTCTTCCGCTGCCTCCAGCCCCGCAAAGAGCGCCTGGGCATCCACCGTGCGATCGTAGTACGCGCTGATCATCCCCACCGCCATGGATTTGCCAAAGCGCCGGGGCCGGCTGATGCAGACGTATTTCATAGGCGTCCCCAGCAAGCGATTGAGCTTCCCGATCATTCCGCTCTTGTCCACATACAGCGAAAAATCCCGCGCCTCCTGAAACTGCCTCGCCCCCGGATTCAGATAGATTCCCATAGCCTTCTCCTTTCCACAGCTATCTCTCCCTTCATTGTACGCGAAAAAACAGCAGGTTGCAACGCCGCCCAGACGCAAACAGCATGGCACAATGTGATTTTGTACCATGCTGTTTTTCTATGCACGAACATCCAGATAGGTCCATGGGGAAGTCTGCGAGGAAGATGTGACCAGGCTGCGGGTCGGGCCGTTCTGGCATCCTCTCCCCGAAGAAATCTATGAAAAACAAAATACCTGGCGCGACCGCATAAGGTCATGTATAGTCCCAGCAATCCACTATTTCTTCAAAATATACCGTGGCCTATGCTTGCACTCCGTGTAGATGCGCCCGATGTACTCTCCCAGCAGGCCGATGCCGATGAGCTGGATGCCTCCCAGGAAGAGAATGGATACGAGGAGGGATGGGTAGCCCGGCACGGGATTCCCGTAGAGGAGCTTGTCCAGCATCATATACAGGCCATAGAGGAGGGCGATGAGGGCAATCACTCCACCGATATAGGACCAAATACGAAGCGGCAGCGTCGAGAAGCTCGTGATGCCCTCCAGGGCGAGGTTCCACAGCTTCCACCCGTTGAACTTCGATGTGCCGACAGAGCGCACCGGGCGCACGTACTCCACGATGGCCACCTCGCCGCCCACGTAGGAGAGCAGCCCCTTCATGAAGAGATTCCGCTCCTCCAGCTTTTTTATCTCCTCCACAATGAACCGGTCCAGCAGGCGGAAATCCCCCACATTCTCCTCGATCTTCAGGGAGCTGATACGATTGTGCAGGCGGTAAAAGAGCTCTGCCGACTCCCGCTTGAAAAAGCCATCCTGGGAGCGGTCGATGCGCTTTGCCAGCACCACATCCGCCGTACCGCCACCGCCCTTCCAGGCAGCGATGAGCTTCGGAATGACCTCCACCGGGTCCTGGAGATCCACATCCATGGGGATGACGGCATCGCCTGTGGCATGGACGAGCCCCGCAAAAAGGGCCGCCTCCTTGCCAAAGTTCCGCGTGAAGCTGAGCGCCTGCACGAGAGGATCCTCCCCTGCCAGCCGCTCGATTATCGCCTCGGTAGCATCCCGGCTGCCATCATTGACAAATAGGATTTCCACCTCGTAGCCTTGAAGCGGCTTATAGGCGCGTACCGTCTTGTAAAAGAGCGGGATAGCCTCCTCCTCGTTGAACACGGGGACAACAAGAGAAAGTTTCTTCGCCATCACCGTCCCTCCCCGTTTTCCGAAGCGCGGATGGAGTGCAGGCGGAAGTATTTGGCGACGGACGCATTGACCCAGTCCTTTTCATCTGGCACGATATCCCTGGTAAAGACATGTCCCCGCTCCTTGCCAGACCCTACGGAAAAGGGCGGCACCACCACATCGAGATTCCCCCTCTCCCGCTCTTGAAGAATGAACGCAATGCGTGCTTCATTCTCCGCATAGAGCGTGTGGTAGAGATATCCCGTTTTGCCCATGCTGAAGATCAGCCATCCTCCCACCAAGATCACCAGTATCTGCACCGCCCGTCCTGGGACAGGACGCTCCGCCGGTGGCAGAGCCGAGAAGAGGGTCATGGCCGATATTACGGCAAATACTGAGGAAATAAAGGTGGTGCGAAGAGCGATATTCGGCACTGCAGCCATCACGAGATTGACAAGGACGCTGGCAAGGAAAAAGGACAAGAACAACTGAAACCCAGTGCTGCTATGCCAAAGACTTGAAATACGCTTCCGTAGTCGATAAAGGAGATAAAGCACCGGGACCCATACAAAAACCTGCTGTTTTATCAGCTGTCCGGCCACTTATGCAGCCCCGAGAAAGCGCATGAAAAAGGGATTGGGAGTGCCACTCAACTCCTCAGACGCCCTTAACCGTGCAAAATTCCCTGGAGCTGCAATCAGGAAAACAAACCCCATCGTTGCCCCGAGAAAGCCCGCCCACATCCAGGGGCGAAGCTCCCCCCTGCGCCAAAGCGCAATATGGAAAACCGCCACCAGCAGGAGGAGGATGGCTGCACTATTTTCATTGCTCCAGCCGGCCAGGATACCAAGGAGGAACATGCCTGCACTGGCGAAGGACGGATGCTGGGAAAAGACATCTTCTCCACGATAGGCCAGCGTATAGGGAAGCAGGAATGCCAAGACAATCACTGTCGTCCATAGATAATTGCAGGCACCCACGAGCCATAGCACCGTCTCCCCAAAGACAACGGAGGAAAACCACAGAAGGCCGAAGATCACCTGCACTGGTACTGGCTTGACTCGCAGAGTCGGCCTCTCCCCGCGGCTGATCCAGTAAATCAGGAGGATAAGGAAAAGAAAGACAAGGCTATTGGCCACATCGAAAATCGGCTTGCCGAGATACAGAAATGTCTGCGCCAGCACGTGGGCCACGGATCTTCCACCCCATGTGAAATAATGGGCATACTGGGATACAAAAACATCCCGGATGGACGCTACGCGGTCATCTGTACCCCAAATAAAGGAATAACCATAGTCATCCGCAAAGAATGGAGCATTCGCGTTCAGATAATAGAGGTATCCGAACAGCAGAAGGAGCACCGCCCCCTAACATACGTTCTTTATTTTCTCTCATGATTCCATACTCTCTTGCAGCCATGCCATCACTCCTTCCAGCTTCCCATATCAGTCCCATGGCACCAGCGACAGGAGGGCCAAGCACAACGATGGGGCTGCCAGGTCAGATGTCTGCCAACATGGATCAGGTGTCGCAACGGGTCATAGAGATGGATGGCCCGCAAAACATTTTTCGCACTATTTTTCTTTCCCTCTGGGCTCGGGATGCCGAAGGATGCCCAGATGCGTCGATTTTCTGCCTCCACCTGACGCATGGCACTGCTGCTCACCCCATCCAGTGCAAAGTATACAATGGGCTCATCAAAACACTTGAAGTGAAGGTCCGGATCCCGCCAGCAGGTCAGGAAAAAGAAGTAGTCTGCTGCAATCCGGTAAGAGATATCGAAGGGATAGCGGAGCAAAACCTCCCGGCGGACAAACATGCCAGGGTGGGGAACCATTCTCCCGTCGAATTCTTCCCGGTTCTCAGGGAGGATGCTTTGATGAAGCTTCTGACGACATCGCTTCGTATCCACCTCCCAGATGGCCCCGCTCAGGATGTCCACAGAGTCCTCCAGCTGGTCTGCGACATGCTGGATCGTATCCGCTTGGCAGAGGAAATCATCTGACCCAAGGAACTGGACATAATCCCCTGTGGCATGGCGGGCCCCCTTGTTGAAGGCATCGTAGATCCCCCGGTCGGGCTCGCTTACCCAATAGGCGATATCCGCCTCATGCTGACGGAGGATATCCACGGTGCCATCGGTGGAGCCCCCGTCGATGACGATGTACTCGATATTTGGATAGCTCTGCCCCGCCACGCTTTCGATGGTCTGCAAGAGGGTATCGGCAGAATTGTATGTGGCTGTGATAATCGTAATCTTCGGCTGCAATTCTCCCCCGCCCCTTTTGGTGAAAACAGACTTTGAACTCATCCAGATACTTCCTGATAAATCGTTATCAGCCTGTCGTAATACGCCTCCTGCGTCCAGCCCGATGCCCAAAAGGATGTGTAGCCTTTCTCGCTCATATCATGACAAAGCTCATCATTCTGAAGTGCTCGCATTGCTTCTATCAGTGATTCCACCTCTCCACTCTGAAACACGAGACCTGTTTTTCCATCAACCACAGAATCTTGTGCCGCGCAGGGTGTGGGGACAATGGGTGGGATACCATGAGCCAAAGCTTCTAAGACTGTGAGCCCCTGTCCCTCGTACAAAAGGGAGGGAAAAACAAGAGCACGGGCTCCCCTCCAGATTCTCTCCAACCCGGCTCTATCGACCCAGCCCCGCATATCTGCCTCGGGATAGATTTCCAGAATACGTTCTTTGCAGGGGCCGTCTCCTGCAAAGATTGCAGGGACTCCAAGACGTTTTACGGCCTCTGCAAAGAGCTCAGGTCCCTTTTCTGGGGAGAGCCGACCGACAAAAAGAAAGGCGCGGTTCTTTTCCGCAGGAACTCGCTCGCTCTTTTCTACATCGACAATATTTGGAAGATCATATATCCTCGCCTTTCCCAGGTATGGCTGCAGAATCCTTCGGTTCAGGGGCGATATGGCAAGGAATGCATCGATATCCCGCGGAAGTCCTGCCCGTCTCTGCACAAACTGCCGCAGAACACGCCAGGCCTTGTGAAAGGCAGAGCGTCTGTCACAATTGTGGAAGATGCAGGATGGTGATAGGGCTTTTCGATTGCAGATACAGTGTTGTGGATAGTCAAAAAAACCGAGGTTCGGGCAGGCGGCACCATAGTCGTGCAGGTGATACAGGATCCGAAAGCCCCGCTTTTTTGCCACAGGGAGGATGCTTGTCGATATGGATTTCTGGAGCGCGTGAATGTGAATGACGGTATCAGCTGGCGAAAGCCTGTCAAGCAACCTGGCGAAGAATCCTGCTGCCTCTTTGTTCCAGATGCCACCAACCGCTGCCCTCAAGCGATTGGAATCGTGCAGGATGTCCTGTCGGTTCAGGCAAATGACCTCGATATTTTTATCCGATGAAAGCTCCCTTGCAACAGGTGCAACCGATGTAAAGAAGAAAACCTTGTGACCATGGGAGGCAAGAAGCACAGCTGTGTCAATCGCGATCTTGCTCGCACCGCCATTTACGTGGGCGATGTCGTTGACAATGATGCCATTCATGAATTTCTCCCCCTTTGCCTACTTTTAAGAGATTGGATTCTTCTTATCATTGCCGCGTTTGGTGGGAACATCAGCTAAAAGCAGAATTATGTGCACATAGATACTGATACCATTCCGTCAACAAGGCAGCTTGTTTCTCAATATCAAAGCCTGCATTCTGCAAATCCTGCAAAGCATTCGGATTTCTCTTTTCACTGGCAACCAGGATATGCTCTGCCCACTCCTGCGGACTATCGTCCAGGCTGAGGAAGGCAGCAGACGAGCTCAACCGGCTTTCCGGTGTGACCCGATCCGAGAAGAAGCAGGGAAGTCCATTGGCCTGGGCCTCTACGGCGACCACGGGGAGGCCTTCGTACCAGGAGGGCAGGAGGAATACGTCCATACAGTTATAGAGGGCCTTCACATCCTGCCGAAGCCCCAGGAACCAGACGCTTTCCTTCAATCCATAATCCCTGGCCTTTTCCTCCATAGCGGGGCGCAGCTCCCCATCTCCCACGAGAAGGAGGATAGCATCTGGTCGACGCTTGTGCACTTCCCGGAAGATGTCCAGCAGAAAGGCATGATTTTTCTGGAACATGAAGCGCCCCACATGGCCCACCACGAAGGCATCCTCGGGGATGGCGAACTCCTTCCGATAGGATAGGCGTTGCTCCGGGGAGTAGGCGTATTCCGCGAGGTCGATGGCGTTTTTTATAAGTGTGACTTCACCGCTATCCATCCTGCGCTTTCCATACATCCACTCCCCCGCGATGCGGGAGCAGGCGGCATAGCGATTGGCGAAGATGGGCGCAAGGGGCCGCAGGATTTCCTTCAGCACGGTGCGAAGCCCCTCGCTTCGCACGGCCATGGAGTGATTGTGGAGAATCCGCTGGCGCGCCCCCGCCAGATAGGCGGGAAAGAGGGAGAATAGGGAGAGGGTATTCATATTGGAGTGAACGATATCGTAGTGCCCTTCCCGGACGATATGGTAAATCTGATGCATGTAGCGGAAGATGTTCTTTTTGTAGGGCTCGATATGGTAGACGTGCCCGCCGAGGGAGGCAATCTCGTCATCCAGGAGGGACTTTTCATAGCCATCCACGACGAAGTCAAACTGCACCCGGCTGCGGTCGATGTGGCGGTAGTAGTTCATGATGACAGCCTCCACCCCGCCGCCACAGACAATACCGATAATCTGCAAAACCCTTATCACAGCGCCCCTCCTATCCATCCACACACAGAGTCCGATTTGTCAACTTTTTATCATTGATTTATTCCGCATCATCGGCATGTCTCTATCCCAGCTGGTGCTTCTATATGTTCTGCTATTTCCCAGTCTGCAACTGTGAATGAAAGACCATTGATAGACATGCGAGTACACAGAAATCATATATGTATTTCAATCTTACGCATCATATCAAACAAATTCAGGAAAGGTACATCCATCTGTTTGCATATATCCGGGATTTTTACCTTCGTCGTATTCGCTGCCGGCATGGCCTCAAACGTGACGACCGTATGTCCGCCAGCCTTTGCCGCAGCAATAATCCATGGATCTGCACCAGACAGGAAGAAGCTTTTATGCACTTGTTTATATTGCGTACTTGTCATGACAAGGTTCGCTACGATCTGGTAGCAGTTCACGACACTCTGCATATTGCTAGCTGGCAGAATATAATCTTCTCCAGAAGATGATTTCTGCCCGACTATATGCTTTTGAAACCACGTGGAAAGGTTGTCATTTCCGTTCTTGATTTCGGTTGCAACTGCATCGATTGTCTTGACATTGTTGTTTTGAAATTCCTGCAAAAGAGCAGGCCAAAAGGAAGGAACGATATCATTGGCATAGTACGAATTTTTCGGCGTTATAAATGTGTTCGTATCTAGAATATATGCCATATCATATACCTCCTTCCATAGCATTCATCGCATGGTCGAAGGTGCTGCCGCGGATTCCCAATAGGCGATAGGCCTCTGGATAAGACACATTGCCTTCGCTCAAGGCTTCTTTGACATATCGCGCGAAGCTCCGTCCCATTTTGTAGGGGATCGCCTTATAGAAATCGCCTCCGCCTGCCGCCTTTTTTGTTTTCGCGTGGGCCATAGTATACTGCCGCACGAGATCTGCATACTTTTCCTTTGTTATCTTATGCAAATCCAGTGCCATGCGGTACAAAACGAGCTGACTTACCTTGAAGACGTGCTCCAGAGTATCAAAATCATTCGGATGCTCCTGCCATCGTGTCTCGAAAATCTTAGACGGGACAAGAAGTCTTGCAGCAATGTGATTGCAGAAGGGCTCTGTGCGATCATCCAGGCCGTCCTGGCCTAGGAAGAGATGGACGAGCTCGTGCAGCAGGGTAAACAGCCTGCCAGCTGGAGCATCCCCACCGTTTATGAAGATAACTGGTGCTATTTTGTCACTCAGGGCAAAGCCTCGGAATTCCTCAACGCTCAACACGCGTCGGGTATTGTTCCCCACAATTCCGTTGATAAAAACAGCAATGCCCTTGGATTCGACAATATCCAAAAAGTACCGAAAGGCTGCGAATTTATCCGCCACTTTGGAGGTGCTTTGCCAGTCGGCGGGAATCCCCAAAGCATCGCGGATTGTTTTAAGAATGACCGCATCTTCCATATCCCTGCTGATACTTCCAATGAAAGGAACAGGGGCATAGTCCTGCTCTTCCTTGTACTCACGTAGCCAGGCTTGTCGTCTGCGGATATCGATAAACGTATCGCGAAGCTCAGGGCTATATTCTCCCGTGCTCACGAATCCGTGATTTCCTTTCGTGCGAAAGTCAGCAATGGGCGTTATCTTGATATTTGGTTTCTCGGACAGCATAAGGTAGCCAAAGGGAACATGAGAAAACTTCGCCACGGCTTCCAGCTGCTTGACCGTAGGCCGCTCGCTTCTGTCCAGCCATTTGAGGAACTTTTTAAATTTCTTCTCAAATGCCTCCATGCCCTTCTGGCTATACTCCACAGCCCACATCAAGACATCCGGATTCACATTCACCCGCGCCACCGGCATAATGCTCAGCCTCCTTTCGTACTGGATTTGACGGTCCTCCCTATTCAGGCAGAATCTCTCTTTATCATCCTGCCATCGGTCTGGAAATAAAATCATTTTACCGGCTCTGTTTGCATTCTCAGCGATGCGACCTGCTCCTGCCCTCAGTAGGCGCCCTTCCCGGTGAGGACGGCTTTGGCGGTCTTGAAGAGGTACATGAGGTCGATCCAGATGGACCAGTTGCGGACGTACCAGGTGTCCATCTCCACCCGCTCCTCGTAGGTGGTGTCGCTGCGGCCGCTGGCTTGCCACATGCCGGTGATGCCGGGGAGCACGAGCTTGTACTCCCGGAAGGACGCTCCGTAGCGGGGGATCTCCTCCTTCACGATGGGGCGCGGGCCCACGAGGCTCATGTCGCCCCGGATGACGTTCCAGATCTGGGGGAGCTCGTCGAGGCTCGTGCGGCGGAGGAAGGCGCCGAACTTTGTGACCCGGGGGTCGTTCGTGAGCTTGAAGCTGTCCTCCCACTCCTTCCTCGCCTCGGGATTTTCCTTGAGATAGGCCTCGAGGGCCTCCTGGGCTTTTGGTATCATCGTCTGGAACTTGTAGCAGGGAAAGGGTTTCCCATCCCGCCCGACGCGCCAGTGGGCGAAGATGACATGGCCCTTGTTCTCCCAGGCGACCTTGAGAAAAAGGGCCAGGAGGAAGGGCGACAGGAGGAGGCTGCCGAGGAGGGTCGCCACCAGGTCGAAGCAGCGCTTGAAGATGCGGTTGCGCCTCCTCGCCAGGTTGTTGCGGACCCGCAGCATGAGGATCTCCTCGGAGAAAAGGGTCACGGCCTCGGCCCCTGCCATGGGGGTGCCGATGAGGTCCGGGACGAAGGAGATATTCCTCACGTGGGGCTGGATGTCGGCGATGAGGCGCGTGAGCCGCTCCTTTGGGAGGCCCGGCGCGGCGATGAGGACGGTCTGCACCCCCGTCTCCCGGATGATGCGCTCCGCCTCCGGGAGGCCGCCGCGAAGGTGCAGCCTCTCCGCCACCCGGGGGAGCGCGGGCCTATCGTCGATGAGGCCCACCACGTCGTAGCGGCAGGTGAGGTCGCTGTCATAGAAGCGCAGCACCCGCTCCGCCGTGAGCCCTGCCCCCACGAGGATGACGGGCTCATAGAAGATATGGGCCCGCTTCATGATCTTCCAGACGATATAGCGCTCCGCATAGAGGAAAAGGATGGCCAGCACCACGAAGCAAAGAAGGAGCTTCCGGGGAGCCGGATCCCGCCACAGGAAGAAGTACATGAGGGCGATGCAGGAGACGGAGGAATATAGCAGCGCATAGAAGATGTCCTGCACCGCATCCAGCACGGGGCGCATGGCCTCGTAGCAGCGGGACGTGGCGAGGAAAAGCAGGAAGGGTATCGGTATCCAAAGGAAGAGCGGCGCAAACACGGTCGCCGTCTCGGCAGGATTCACCCGCGGCACCAGGGACCAGAGGGCAAAGGCCCCGTACTCTGCCAGGAGGATGACCGCGTAGTCCACGAGCATGAGGACAAGCGGGTAGGCATATCGCTTCAGCCGCCTGATGGTCATAGGGTCTCCCTCCTTTCGCGAATCGGGCAAAGGCAGCCCGCACAAGCGTCCACCTGTAAATCTGGCATTCTCCTTTGCAGGATAAAGCCAATCCTTATGCACTTGCGTCATGATTTTCTGGGATTCCCCCGCAAAAATGCCCGCATATCGTCCATATTATACTCAGTATAGACGCAAACACAGGCGGTGTCAACAAGACAGAAGACACACGAAAACGCCCCCGAAGGCTGGCCGCTTTGTCCAGCTTCGGGGGTGTTCTATGGGCGTATGGTTTAGTCCAGGATGTAGACCTGGATGTCGCGGCGGCCGAAGGCCATGGCACTGCCATAGTCCTCCATGCAGAGGTCGATCATGTTGCCGCGGATGGCACCGCCCGTGTCGGCGGCGATGGCCTCGCCGTAGCCCGGGATATAGAGGCGGGTGCCGAGGGGGATGACGTTTGGATCCACGGCCACGACGCCGTAGCGGGCCATCATGCCGGAGGCGGTGATACCGGAGCCGCCACCGTCGGACGGGAGGTATGCGGAGGCCTCCATGGTGAGGACGGCGCTGTAGCGCTCTGCACCGCGGGAGGTCTGGATGCTCTGGCGAGCCCGCTCCTTCTCGGCGCGGATGGCGGCATTATCCTCCACAGCGATGGCCATGTTCCGCGTGATCTGGGTATCGAGGCCCGTGGGCGTCTCGATGTTCTCAAGCTGGTAGCCCTGCTCTGCGAGGGCCTCGCGGACGGTCGCCTTGTTCGTCAGGATCTGCTTCGTCTCGCCATCGTAGGTGATTGTGACGGGGACAGCCCTGCGGATGGTGATTTCTGTATGCTTATCGTCAATCTGCTGGAGCTCATAGTCATCGCCCTGCCAGAGGACGACGCCCGACCGGGTCAGCACATTGCTGGGATCTTGCTGGGTGGTCTTTTTCTGGATGGTCCTGCCATCCACGTTTATCGTGAAGTTGTGGGTGTTGTCGGGAATGCTTGCTTTCGTCTGCCCTGCGCCCGTGAAGCCCGTCGTGACGAAGAGTGCGCCAGCGAGAAGCCCGGAGCCCATGGCAATTTTCGTTTGCTTTTTGCGCCGTTCCTTACGAGATGGCGTCGCAGTTCCTTTCAAACTCATTCAATTCCCCCTTTTGTGGGCTCCGCATGACGTGCATACGTGTCCACCTACGTGCAGGCGAAAACCTCACCGCCGCCCGCGTGAGTGCGGTTGCCACGAATGGCCGCGCATTTGCGCAAAAAGGATACGCTCCTTCGTTATATGCGATGGAACACAGGAGGCGGCGACAGTGCGCTGGCCGCCTTGCAGGTTCCGTGCAAGGGAAAGGCAAACTGTCCATAGATACGTGGACGTCTGTGCTTTCCGCTTGGTATTCTCCCACTTTGCACTGAATATTCCATGAAAAAAGGGAATCCACCGAAAGAACAAGGTTCTTTTTGGGATTCCCTCACCACTTTGTATGAAATTGCTGGAAAACGGAGAAAAATTTCTCTTAAGAATCCATTAGCCGCAGCGCGATGTCGGCGTTTCGTGCGGCAGCACTCCGGAGCTCCTCTGGCAGGGCCTGATGGGTCTTTCGCCCCTCCCATTTCTGCTCTACGGCGCGGAAAATCGCCTCTGCGGTGACGGACTCCAGGGAGCCCACGCTCTCCTCCCCGATGGTCTCGAGGAACCGCTCCACCTTCGGGTCGTAGCTGACCCCCACCATGGGGATGCCCATGACGCTGGCGAAGATAAGCGCGTGGAGGCGGATGGCGATCATGAGGTCCATATTGCCCACGAGGGAGAGAAACTCTGCCGTCGTGTACTCGTCGGCGAGGAGCGTGGCCCCCTCCTCCATGCGCTCTGCGATGGACTCTGCCGCCCGCACGTCCTCCGGGTACTGCATGGGGAGGAATACCACGGTGGCGCCGAGCTCCGCTGCTATGCGATCCGCCGCCTTTGCCATGGCCTCCTTGAAGCCCTCCTCGTGGCGCCAGTTCCTGACGGAGATGCCCACGACGGGCCGGCCCTCGGGCACATGGTAGCGGGCGAAGATTTCCTTTCCCGCCGAGAGGCTCGCCGGGTGGATGGCGAGCACCGGGTCCGCCGTCTGCTCTGTGGGCGGCCGCGTGATGCCGAGGCGCGCGAGCTCCGATAGGGACCCCTCATCCCGGACGGTGATGGAGGCGACGCGATTGACGATATGGCGCATGAAGAAGGAGGCGGTACCCCCGAGGATGGGGCCGATGCCCTGGGCGTAGAGCATGACGGGGGTCCGCAGGAGAAGTGCCAGGAATATGATGGCAAGATAATAGTAGAGGCTGCGCTTGCTCGTCACATTCTGCAGGAGGCTGCCGCCGCCGCTGATGAGGAGATCCGCCCGGAGGAGGGCCAGGGCGATGGCGGGGAGATTCAGCCAGGAGATGGAGTCCACCCCATGGCGCTTTTTCGTATCCTCCGGCGCGGCGGATATGACTGTGATATGAAGTTTTGGGTCCTTGTCCTCGAGCACTTCCAGCATGGCGGCGAGCATGGCTTCATCGCCGGCATTCTTTGAGCCGTAGTAGC
>CAMCRT010000068.1 GCA_945877355.1 uncultured Mitsuokella sp.
CTCGCGACCCCCACCTTGGCAAGGTGATGCTCTACCACTGAGCTACTTCCGCAACATTGCCGTCATCGGTTGACTGCAAGAGATATTATAGCCATTTGCCCTGCCCTTGTCAAGAATTTTTTTGAGGAATCGAAAAATCGCCCGGCGCTCCTGCGTGGTCTGCAAGAGTGCCGGACGATTCTCGAATGGTTTTTCCAGCGGGTCTCAGAAGGCGAACTTCTCTCCCGTCAGCTTTTCATAGGCTTCAATATACTTGGCGATGGACTTGTCGATGACCTCCTGGGGGAGGTTGTAGTCGCTATTCGGGTTCGCCTTGAGCCAGTCCCGGACGAACTGCTTGTCGTAGGAGGGCTGGCCCTTTCCTGCCTCGTAGCCCTCGAGAGGCCAGAAGCGGGAGCTATCGGGCGTCAGCACCTCGTCGGCAAGGACGATGTTGCCCGCCTCATCGAGGCCGAACTCGAACTTCGTGTCGGCGATGATGATGCCCCGCGAGAGCGCATAGTCGGCGCACTTCTTGTAGATGGCGATGGTGAGCTCCGCCACCTTCTTCGCGTACTCCATGCCGTGGCCCGGGAAGCTCTTCTCCAGGACCTTTGCGCCTTCCTCCAGGGAGACGTTTTCATCGTGGTCGCCGATCTCCGCCTTCGTGGAGGGGGTGAAGATGGGCTCCGGGAGCTTTTCCGACTCCTTGAGGCCCGCCGGGAGCTTGATGCCGCAGACGGTGCCGTCCTTCTGATAGCTCTCCCAGCCGCTGCCGGTGATGTAGCCCCGGACGATGCACTCCATGGGGATCATGGTGAGCTTCTTGCACTTCATGCTCTTGCCGAGGAACTCCTCCTGCTGGAAGAACTCGGGCATCTCGCTGTTGTCCACCGTGATCATGTGGTTCGGCACGATATCCTTTGTCAGGTCAAACCAGAACTTCGACATCTGGGTGAGGACAGCGCCCTTCTTTGTAATCTTGTTCTTCAGGATGTGGTCAAAGGCGGAGATCCTGTCCGTCGCCACCATGATGAGGCCGTCCTCAACCTCATAGATTTCGCGGACTTTGCCAGATTTTACAGGGCTGTACGTTTTCATGCTTCCACTCCTCATGGGCTCGTGTTGCTTCTACGCCCCCATCATAGCCGCATTTTCACCCGTTGTCAATGGCACGGGCTTCCTCGTCGCCAAAATGCTCCCGAAAGAGCACGAGATGGCGCGTCATGAAGTAGTAGGCCTGCATGCCGTTGCGGGACTCGACGGCCTCCACGATCTTCCTGTGGAGGTGCATGGTATTGACCTCCGTGTAGCCGCCGGCGTAGGCGATATTCTGCTCGATGGACTGCTCGATGGCTATGGCAAGGCGGAATATGACCTGGTTGCCGCTGGCAGCGGCCAGCATCCGATGGAAGGCCATATCCGCCTCCCCGTAGAGCTCCCCTTTTTGGATACAGTCCTCCACCCGCTCCGCCGCCTGCCGGATGGCAGCCATCTCCTCCGCCGTCGCCCGCTCCGCAGCGAGCTTCGCCACGGTGGGCTCGATGAGGAGCCGGACATTCAGGAGGTCGAGGCGGATGTCATCGTAGATGAAATAGAGCCCCAGGGGATCGTCGGGAATCCCCCGGCGGGGGGACACGAACATGCCCGAGCCCTGCCGCGTCTCCAGCACATTCATGGCCACGAGCATCTTCACCGCCTCCCGGAGGGTGCTGCGGGAGACGCCGAAGAGCTCCATGCAGGCGGTCTCCGTGGGCATGCGGGTGCCCGGCTCCAGACGGCTGTCGCGAATATACTTCATGATCCGCTCTGTGACGGATTCCGTGCGCGAGGTTTCTCTTCCTTCTGCCATAGGTGTATCCTTTCGGGTATCACTTGTACAATGCATATTTACAGCGAAAAAGCGAGGAGCCATGCGGTCTCCTCGCTTCTCGCCTGCCAGCATGACGCAGTCCAGCCAGCTACAGGCCTGTCGGCAAAAGGCCTCTATGTCAGTCCTGGCAGACTTTATGCGGGTTCAAGATATTCTTCGGGTCGAAGGCCGCCTTGATGCGGCGCATGAGAGCAAGAGCCTCCGGATCCAGGGACTCCTTGAGGTACGGACGCTTTGCAAGGCCGATGCCGTGCTCGCCGGAGACCTGGCCTTCCAGCGCATGAGCCTTCTCGTACATGAGCTCCATAGCCTTTTCCAGCATTTCCTTCCACTTGGCATCGTCCATGTCGTCCCGGAGGATGTAGACATGGAGGTTGCCGTCGCCGGCATGGCCGAAGGACTTGATGCGGATCTTGAGCTCCTTCTGGAGGCCGTGGACGTACTCCACGAACTCGTTCACATGGCTGCGGGGAACGACCACGTCCACCTCGTCCATCTCCGTCGTGGAGCCCTTGATGGCCTCGAGGAAGGCGCCGCGGGACTTCCAGATGGGGGTGCTGCGCTCATCCGTATCGGCGATGAAGAGGTCGATGGCCCCATGCTCCAGACAGATCTTTGCCACGCTGTCGTAGGCTCCCTCGATTTCCTCCATGGAGGCGCCGTCGAACTTCAGGAGGAGATAGGCATCGGCGCTCTTGTCCGGGAAGGGACGGCCCAGGTATTCCTCCGAGTCCACGATGACCTCCCGCTCCATGAACTCGATGGCCGTCGGGATGGCCTTCGACTGGATGATCTTCGGCACGGCGCCGATGGCCTGAGCCAGGGTCGGGAACGGGATGAGGAGGCTCACGTTCTTCTGGGGCAGCGGCAGGAGGCGCAGGACTGCCTTCGTGATGAAGGCAAGCGTGCCCTCAGAGCCCACGATGAGGTCCCGGAGGTTGTAGCCGGAGCTGTTCTTCACGACCTTGCCGCCCACCTCGAGGACCTTGCCGTCGGGCAGGACGAGGGTGAGGCCACGGACGAAGTCGCGGGTGACGCCGTACTTCACGGCGCGCATGCCGCCGGCATTCGTGGAGATATTGCCGCCGATGGTCGCGGACTTCTCGCCCGGATCCGGCGGGTAGAAGTAGCCCCGCTCCTCCACGTAGGCGGCGATCTCCATGAGGAGGACGCCTGGCTCCACGGTGAGGGTCAGGTTGTCCTCATCCAGCTCCAGGATATTATTCATGAGGGTCATGTCGATCATGAGGCCGTGCTCCACGGCGACGGCGGCACCCACGAGGCCCGTGCCGGCACCGCGGGGCGTGACGACGATGTTGTTGTCATAGGCGTACTTCATGAGCTTTGAGACTTCCTCGGTGCTCTTGACGCGCACCACCACATCCGGCCAGCTCTTCTCGGCGCTCAGCTCGTCGTGGCTATATTCCTCATTGATATTGTCGCCCGTGAGGACGCGCTCTTCGTCGGTAATATCCTGAAAGACCTTGATGTCCTCGGCCGTTATCTTCTTGTAATCAGGCATGGATGGAGCCTCCTTTTTTGATACGCTCCGTGAGCGCAGGCACGATTTCGTAGATATCGCCGACGACGGCGTAGTTTGCTACCTTGAAGATAGATGCTTTCGGGTCGGAGTTGATGGCGAAGATGAGATCGGAGTGATCCATGCCTGCCACGAACTGGATCGCTCCGGAGACGCCGCAGGTGATGAGGAGCTTCGGGCGAACCGTGCGGCCGGAGAGGCCGATCTGGTGCTTTGCATCCAGCCAGCCGCCCTCCACGAGGGGACGGGTGCAGGCGAGCTCGCCGCCGAGGGCATCCGCCAGCTCCCGCAGCATGGAAAGATCTTCCTTCTTCTTGACGCCGCGGCCTGCCACCACGAGGACATCGGCGTTCTCGATGGACTTCTCCTTCTCCTTCGGCGTGACGGAGAGCACCTCGATGCTCGTCTTGAGATCCTCTGCGGGCACGTCCAATGTCTCGATCTCGCCGGAGGCAGCATCGCTCCTCTCCGGGGCATCCATGATCTTATAGCGCACCGTCGCCATCTGGGGACGGGTGCGGGTCGTGAGGATCTCCGCCATGATGTTGCCGCCGAAGGCCGGGCGGATCTGGACGAGATCCGTGTTTTCGCGCATGTCGAGGATGGTGCAGTCCGCCGTGAGGCCCGTCTTGAAGCGGGCGGCGACGCGGGGTGCCAGCTGGCGGCCCACAGGGGTCGCGCCCACGAGGATGGCCGTCGGCTTCACCTTGTTGACGAAGCGGGCAAACACATTCGTGTAGGCCTGGATGTTGAAGGACTCGAGGGCCTTGTCCTCCGCCACGAAGACCTTGTCCACGCCGTAGTGGCGAAGCTCCTCCGCCTTGTCCTTGATGTTGTCGCCGATGAAGAGGGCATAGACCGGATGGTTGATCTTTGCGGCGAGCTCCTTTGCCTTGCCGATGAGCTCAAGGGTCACCGGATGGATGCGGCCCTTCACGTGATCCACGTAGACCGTGATGCCGCGCCACTCGGCCTTATTGACCTTCGGGCCCTCATCCTCTTCCACGAACTCCATGGCCCCGCCGCCCTTGCGGACGCAGAGCTTACAGAGCTTGCAGGCTGCGTTGATCTCCAGCTTGCCGTCCTTTTCCTCCATGGCGCCGAAGGGGCAGATTTTTATGAACTCCTGGATATCCTTGATCTTGTCCTGATGGACAACGAGCTTTCCCATGATGTAAACTCTCCCTTTCCGTCAGCCGATGAACTTCTTCTCATGCAGGAGGGCCTGCATCTTCCCGGCGAGCTCCTCGCCGCTTCCCGTCCAGGTCTCGTGCTTCTTGTCCGTCGGCGGCGGGAAAATCTTTTCCACCTGGGTCGGAGAGCCGGAGAGGCCGTAGTGCTTCGGATTCTTGTCTTCCATATCGATGAGGATATAGGAGGCGATGGGCTGCTCCTTTGTCTTTTGCTTCCTTAAATAGCTCGGCAGGCGGGGCTCATTGATGTCCTTCTCCACCGTCAGGAGGCAGGGGAAGGCAACCTTGACCCGCTCGATGTCCTCGGGCATGTCCATGTCGACGATGATGCCGCCGTCCTTGACCTCCTCGATCTTCTTCACGTTGCAGACGCAGGGGATACCGAGGTCCTCGGAGATCTCCGGGCCCACCTGAGCCGTGTCGCCGTCCGTCGTCTGGAGACCGCAGAGGATGAGGTCCGGCATGCCGAACTTCCGGATACCCTGGGACAGGGTGTAGCTGGTGGCGAGAACGTCCGCACCGCCGAACTGGCGATCCGAGATGAGCGCGCCCTCATCAGCACCCATGGCAAAGGCTTCGTAGAGGACGGCCTTCGCCTGGGGCGGTCCCATGGTGATGACATTGACCTTGCCGCCATACTGCTCACGGAGACGGAAGGCTGCCTCAAGGGCAAATAGGTCATACGGATTCATCTTAGAGTCCGCACCATCGCGCTTCAGGACGCCTGTGACGGGATCGACTTGAACCTTGTTCGAGCCAGGCACCTGCTTGATACAAACGAGAATATCCATTGTGCTCCCCCTTGTTTCAATTCATCATACTTATCATGGCTTATATTCTAGCGCATTTTTTCGCGTTTGTATACATTGTGAAGAAATTAACTTTATTGTACCATTTCAAAAATTTATTCTTGCCCGGATCCCTGCAGAAACTTACTATAAATTATCTGCAGATTCCGCCTGTATTCTCCTTCATCTCGATGAATTCACCCGGAATTCCCCGCTAAAATGCCAGGATTTGCACGCATTTGAGCCGTTATCGTTTCATTTAGAATTGTCGCGCAACAAAAGAAAAAACGACGTTTTTATCGATAATCTATTGACTAGAGTCCAATAAATATATATAATAACAACGTATTTATTTATCTGATGAATCTGTAAATCAAAGCGTATATATAAGCGATGTGAAGAGATACAGCTTCATTTAGGAGGGCTTTCAATGAAAAAAGTTTATGAGAACTGGCCGGAACTCTTCTCAAAGGACACCATCGACCCGAAATGGTGGGACAAGTTCGCGGCGAATGCCAAGGCTGCCTCGGCGGAAATCCATCGCGTCAAGGACTATGACGCCGCCAAAAAGGAGATTGACACCATCCTGAAGGAGTTTTCTCCGAAGAGCATCATCGCCGTGGGCGGTGAGGAAAACCCGAAGCTCGCAGAGATCTATGCAGGGCTGAGCACCGCAGAGCATCCGGTCTATACGGATAAGTACGAAATCGCCGAGCACGCCCCCACGGCTGATGTGGGCTTCTCCTGCGCGGAGTTCGGCGTCGGTGAGACGGGCAGCGTCTGCGTCGATACCTACTCCTACGAGTCCCGCGTCGTCGGCATGCTGCCTCCTGTCCACATCGTTTTCCTGAATTCCAACTATATTACGGAAAATGTGTCGACAGCCTTCAAGATCATCGCGAAGGGCTTCAAGAAGGGCCACATGGGCTTCATCACGGGACCGAGCCGCACGGCTGACATCGAGCGCGTGCTGACCCTCGGCGTCCACGGCCCGAGCCGCTTCTTTATCATCGCTATCGACGAAGCCTAAGCAGGAGGAACCATCATGGCTACGAGAAACCTACATAAAGAAATAGATGAAAAGCTCCACGACAACGTGCTGCGGGATGCCCTGGCACGCTTTGTGGATCAGTATCCGGCCGCCCGCCTCAAGGCCTACGAAGGCGAGGACATCGAGGCCCTCCGGGAGGACCTCCGGGCGATGAAGGCCGACGCCGTTGACCACATCGAAGAGCTTGCCGACCAGTTCGAGAGCGAGGCGAAGAAGCGGGGCTGCGAGGTCTTCCGGGCAAAGGACGGGGACGCCGTCAAGGAGTACCTCCTCAAGATCTGCAAGGAAAACAACGTCAAGCGCATCGTCAAGTCCAAGTCCATGGCCAGCGAGGAAATCCGCCTCAATGAGTACTTCACGGACAAGGGCATCCACATCCGCGAGACGGACCTCGGCGAATGGATGCTCTCCGTGGCAGGCCAGCATCCCTCCCACATGGTCATGCCCGCCATCCACCTGAACAAGGAACAGTGCGCCGGCTTCTTCGCCAAGGAGCTCCACAAGGATATCCCCAGCGACATCCCCTTCATGGTGCAGACGGCCCGCCAGGTCCTCCGGGAGGAGTTCCTGAACGCAGACCTCGGCATGACGGGCGCGAACTTCGGCATCGCGGAGAACGGCGCCATCGGCCTCGTGACGAACGAGGGCAATGCCCGTATCGTCACCACGCTGCCGCGCATCCAGGTCATCCTCATCGGCTACGAAAAGCTCATCCCGAAGATCGAGGATGCGGCGAAGATCCTCCGGCTCCTGCCCCGCAACGGCACCTGCCAGAAGATGACGAGCTACATGACCATGGTGGACGGCCAGAACCCGGTCATGGTGAAGGAAGACGGCAAGTGGGTGGAGAAGGACCGCAAGGTCTACGTCATCCTCCTGGACAACGGCCGCCTGAAGGCTGCCCACGACCCGAAGCTCAAGCAGGCCTTCCAGTGCGTGCGCTGCGCCTCCTGCCTGAACGTCTGCCCCATCTGGACCCTCGTCGGCGGCAACGTCTACGGCCACATCTACTCCGGCGGCATCGGCGCCATCCTCACGGGTCTCCTCGGCAACGGTCTCAAGGACTTCTCCGAGTTCAGCGACCTCTGCATCGGCTGCCGCAAGTGCACGACCATCTGCCCGGGCAAGATCCCCATTCCAGACCTCATCGACGAGCTCCGGAACCGGAATGTCAAGGAAAACGGCATGCCGCTCCCGGAGAAGGTCGCCTTCCAGAATATCCTGTCGAACCGCAAGCTCTTCCACACCCTGCTTCGCATCGGTGCAAAGGCCCAGGCGCCCGTGAAGAGCGGCAAGTTCATCCGCCATCTGCCCCTGTTCTTCGCGGGCATGACGAAGGGCAGGAGCCTGCCGGCCATCGCTGCCGTCCCCTTCCGGGATCGGGCGAAGAAGCTCCTCGAGAACAACCCGACGAACCCGAAGATGAAGGTCGCCTTCTTCTCCGGCTGCAACCTGGACTTCGTGTTCCCGGATACGGCGGAGAACGTGGTCAAGGTCCTGCAGGACGCAGGCGTCGCCGTCCTGTTCCCGGAGGCCCAGAGCTGCTGCGGCAAGCCGGCCATGGGCATGGGCGATCGGGAGACGGGCAAGAAGCTCGCAAAGCAGAACATCGAGGCCATCCTCTCCACGCACCCGGACGCCATCGTCTCCGCCTGCCCGACCTGCGCAGAGACGCTCGAAAAGACGTATGTGGAGCTCTTTGAAAACGATCCGGCCATGATCGACATGGTCAAGAAGTTCAGCGGCATGGTCCGCGAGTTCACCGACCTCGTGGCAGAGCTCTACGAGAAGGAAGGTCGCCTCAAGAAGACCCTGGGGCAGAACAAGGTCACGTACCACGACTCCTGCCACATCCGCCGCGGCCTCGGCATCTACAAGCAGCCCCGCGCCCTCCTGGAGGCGACGGACGGCATCGAGTTCGTGGAGATGAAGAACCCGGACAAGTGCTGCGGCATGGCCGGCGCCTTCGGTGTCAAGTACAAGGAAGTCTCCATGCCCATGCTGGAGGAAAAGATCGAGAACATCAAGAACACGGATGCAGAGATCTGCGCCGTGGCCTGCCCGGCCTGCATGATGCAGATCGGCGGCGGCCTCGACCAGCAGGCACCGGACATCCACGTGAAGCATATTGCGGATATTCTGGCAGAAGCGATTGAGGCAAAGAATCGCCACGCCTAAATCTCAAAAAGAGGAAGACAGCCTCCCCTGGCGGGAGGCTGGCCTTTCCAGTGCATTTCGGATCGAACAGAATAGGAGTGGAAACGTATGCATGCTTTAATCGCTGCAATCCCCATCATCCTGACCATCATTCTGACGGTCGCGTTCAACCAGTCAGCGAAGCGCGTCCTGCCGATTGCATGGTTTGTGATTGTCCTCATCGGCATCTTCGTCTGGCAGATGAACCTCCTCGATATTGCCGCCTACTCCATCGCAGGCTTCCTGGGCTCTATCGATACGCTCATCATCATCTTCGGCGCCATCCTCCTCATGAACATGTTGGAAAAAGCCGGCGCCATGAACCGCATCCAGGGAATGTTCAACGGCATCACAGAGGATGCCCGCATCCAGCTCGTCATCGTGGGCTTCGCCTTCTCCGCCTTCATCGAGGGCGCAGCGGGCTTCGGCACACCGGCGGCTATCGCGGCGCCGCTCCTCATCGGCCTCGGTTTCCCGCCGATGGCAGCCGCTGTCTCCTGCCTCATATTGAACTCGACGCCTGTCCCCTTCGGCGCGGCCGGCACGCCGACGAACGCCGCCACGGATATCGTCCGTGAGATGCTCACGGCCAACGGCGTCGCCGACATCGAGGCCTGGAAGCTCGGCCTCTCCTTCTTCTCCGCCCTCGGCATGGCCGTCGGTGCCCTCTTCATCATCTTCCTGGTGGTGGGCATCGTCACTCGCATGTTCGGCAAGGAAAAGAAATTCTCTGACGCGCTGCCCGTGCTCCCCTTCTGCGTGTTCACGGCCATCGTCTTCGATATCTTCTACCTCCTCCTCGCAAAGTTCATCGGCTCGGAGATCACCTCCCTCACCGCTGCTGCCATCACGGTCTTCGTCCTCATCGGCGCAGCAAAGGCAGGCTTCCTCATGCCGAAGGACATCTGGCGCTTCAATCACGTGGAGACGCCCCAGGAGAAGATCTTTGAGGAGAAGCCGAAGAAATCCGACATGTCCCTCCTGAAGGCTTGGATTCCCTATCTCTTCGTCTCTGTGTGGCTCATCGCCACCCGTATCCCCCAGCTCGGCCTGAAGGACGGCGTCAAGAGCGTCGTCATTTCCATCACGGATATCCTGGGCGTCCACGGCGCCAACTGGAACTTTGCCATCCTGAACAACCCGGGCGTCGCCCCCTTCATCCTCATCGTCCTGCTCTCGATTCCCCTCTATGGGCTCTCGGGCGGCCAGGTCAAGGAGATCTTCACAAAGTCCGCCAAGCAGGTCTACGGCGCCACCGTCGCCCTGATCTTCGGCTTCGGCCTCGTCTACATGTACCGCTACTCCAGCATCAACGGAGCAGGCCTTGACTCCATGCTTCTGACCATGGCAAAGGGCGTGGCGGACTTCGCCGGTGCCAACTACTTCTACGTGGCCACCTTCATCGGCAGCGTCGGCGCCTTCATGTTCGGCTCCAACACGGTCTCGAACATCATGTTCTCCCCGCTGCAGTTCCAGACGGCCCAGCTCCTTAATATGTCGCCGACCGTCATCATCGCCCTCCAGAACCAGGGCGGCGCCATCGGCAACATGATCTGCATCAACAACATCGTCGCCGTCGCCGCAACGACGGGCATCATCACCATCAAGGGCATCGAAGGAAAGCTCATCCGGACGAACATCGTCCCCTGGGCCCTCTACTACATCACCTGCATCATCGTGGCCCTCATCGCCATCAACGCAGGCATCGCCCCCACGAATTGATTCTGTCGATTCGACCGAAACGCCTCGTACAGCTCCTGTACGAGGCGTTTTCTTTTCCAGCCATAGATTTTCCCCGCCATTCGCGGTATAATGATAGAATATAATTGTTTCGCTATGAAAGGAGTTTCCCCATGAAGAGACTTCTCCCCCTCGCCCTTGCGGCGACCCTTTGCCTGCCCGCCGTCCCTGCCTTTGCCGGCTTCGGCACGGGCATCGGCATCTCCTTCCCCGCCGGCACCTCCCACACGGAGACGGCGGACGTGCCCTCCTACGGGGCCTTCTCCGCTGACGGTCTCGTGGAGGAGCTCACCGTCACGGAAAAGCGCGGGGCCCTCAGAATCGAGCTCAAGGTCACGAATACGACAGATGCGCCCTACAGCATCGCCCATAACGATGGGAAGAACTACGACATGGCAATCCTGGACAAGAACGGAAATGCCCTCTGGCGGGCCAGCGATGGCGTGGCCTACACCCAGGCCCTCCAGAGCCAGACCATCGCACCCCACAGGAGCGAGGTCTACACCGTGACCATCGAGCGGCGGGACTACAAGAAGATCAAGGAGGACGCCATCCTCGTCAGCGCCGGTCTCGACGACACGCCCTACCAGGTCATGACCCGCGTCCCCGCCAGCGTCACCACTACCTCCACGACGCCTGCCATCATCCACGGCGGCATCCTCATCGGCAACGGCCACTGGGACGACGATTGATTGCTTCCGCCACCTCCCTGACGCAAGTCATTTGCCCGCTTCCGAAAGGAACGATGCTTTGAAGGATGCGTCTTTTCTTGCAGGTGGAAAGCTTGCTCTCTATTCTATCATTTTGAAGGATGTGTATTTTTCTTGGACAGTACGGACGCAGTCCTATTGCTCTTGCTTCTCGTTTTATTCTGCGCTGGCGCCTTCTTCTCCCTCATGGAGACGGCCCTCTCCGAAAGCCACCGGGGACGCCTGGAGCGTTTGGAGGAGGAGGAAGGCGAGCGGGCAAGGCTCGCCCTCGACTTTCTCGAGCACCCGGAGGCACCTCTCTCCCTCGCCCAGGCGGGCATCACCCTCACGAGCATCCTCATCGGGACGCTGGCCGGCGCCTTCTTCGCTCCCTACCTCTCGGAGCGCTTCCTCTTCATCCCCCATGCGCGAGGCGTGGCCTTCCTGCTGTGCATCGCCCTCGTGACCCTCGTGGCGCTGCTCGCCTGTGAGTTCCTGCCGAAGCGCATCGCCCTCCAGGAGCCGGAGCGCATCCTCCTGCGCTATGGGAAGCTCTTTTCCATCGCCACGAAGCTCGCAAGCCCCTTCCTGACCCTTTTTTCCAAGGCGGCGGGCCTCATCCTGCTCCTCATCGGCATCAACCCGGATATGCGGGACACGGTGACGGAGGACGAGGTGAAGGAGCTCATCGAGCAGGGCACGGAGGACGGCACCTTCGAGAAGGCGGAGCAGGCCATGGTGGACCGCATCTTCCACCTGAGCGACCAGACTGCCTACGCCCTCATGACCCCGCGGACGCAAATGCTCTGGCTCGACCTCGCCGACAGCTGGACGGAGAACCTCAAGACCATCCGGGAGAACCCCCAGGAGGTCTTTCCCGTGGGCCGGGAGAGCCTCGACGACTTCTGCGGCGTCGTCTACAGCAAGGATCTCCTGCTGGCCACCCTCTCGGAAAAGGAGATTGATCTCGAGGCCCATATCAAGAAGCCCCTCTTCATCCCCCGCTCCATGGAGAGCTTCCGCGTGCTGGAAAAGTTCCGCGACTCCGGCCTCCACGAGGCCATCGTCCTGGACGAGTACGGCGGCGTCATCGGCTTCATCACCATGGACGACCTCATGCGAGAGATTATCGGCGAGTCCGAATCCCACGAAAACCAGGAGCAGGACACGCCCCAGTTCACCCAGAACGGAAAGAACTCCTGGAGCATCGACGGCCTCTGCTCCATCGACGAATTCAAGGAGCGCTTCGCCATCGACGAGCTCCCAGACGAGGCCCATGACCACTACCAAACCATGGGCGGCTTCCTCATGAGCTACTTCGGCTACATCCCGAAGAAGGGCGAGAAGTGTGAATGGAACGGCTTCACCTTTGAAGTAGCCCGCATGGACCGCGCCCGCATCGACCGAATCCTCGTGACAAAAACCGAAGACGCCCCCGCCGTGAATATGGCATAAAAAAGCAGATAGCTAGTACACAATATACTGGCTATCTGCTTTTTCATTGCAACAAAAAACTGCAACGAAATGCATGGAGCCTTCGTTGCAGTCATTTTCTTATTCCGCTGTGAACGGCAGAAGCGCAATGTTGCGCGCGCGCTTGATGGCGAGCGTCACCTGGCGCTGGTGCTTTGCGCAGTTGCCGGAAATGCGACGGGGCAGGATCTTGCCGCGCTCCGTAATGAAGCGGCGGAGCTTTGCCACGTCCTTATAGTCGATGTGCTCGACCTTGTCCACACAGAAGGAGCAGACTTTCCTGCGGGGCCTTCTGCTTCTGTCACGTCTCATCAAGATAATTCCCTCCCTTTAAAATGGAATTTCTTCTTCCGGGATGGATTGGCCGAAGCCGCCCTGGGGTGCACCCTGGGCTGGTGCCGGAGCTGCCGCATGGGGTGCTCCGAAGGAGCCTCCCTCGCCAGCAGAGCCCTTTGAATCAAGGAACTCCACCTCGTCGGCGACGACCTCCGTCACATAGCGCTTCGAGCCGTCCTGGGCATCATAGGTGCGGACCTGCATGCGGCCCTCGACACCCACGCGGCGGCCCTTGACAAGATTGTTCCCGCAGATCTCTGCGAGCTTCCGCCAGCAGACGATGGGGATGAAATCCGCCGTCGGCTGGCCGTCATTTGCGTCCCGCTTTGCATAGCGGCGATCGACGGCCAGGGTAAATGTGGCGACTGCCACACCCGACTGGGTATAACGAACCTCTGGATCGCGCGTAAGGCGACCGATGAGTATCACCTTGTTCATGGCTGTCCTCCCGAAAAGCGTCTCTTATTCCTCGTCCTCGCGAACGATCATGTGCTTCAAGAGCTCGTCCGTGATCTTCATCACGCGGTCGCACTCGGCGACGCAGGCAGGCTCTGCCGTAATGTTCAGCAGGCAGTAGTAGCCCTCCATGCAGTCCTTGATCTCATAGGCAAGGCGCTTCTTGCCCCAACGGTCTTCCTTATCGACCGTTCCGCCGTTATTCGCGATGAGCTTTGTGAACTTCTCGATGACAGCGTTCGTGGCCTCCTCTTCCAGGGGCTTCACGATGAATATGACTTCGTACTTTCTCACGAAATCACCTCCCTCTTTGGTCTATGGCCCAATCCTAGGAAAGGGCAGAGTTACGATTCGCAACAATGCGACTAGAAAAGTATAGCACACCGTCAAAATCTGCGCAAGGTCTTTTTTCGAAAAAACGTTTTCTATATGGTCCACATATGATAATGTCTCATTGTAACGGAAATGAAAATGTCCCTGTTG
>CAMCRT010000069.1 GCA_945877355.1 uncultured Mitsuokella sp.
TATAAAGTTGTTATCAGAGGCTGGGAAATTTACCCACAATCATGCCCGAAGCCTCAGAAAAATCTACTACGAAAATAAGAATAGGCAAATGTGTCTTGGTGTAGAGAATATTCCCGCTGACGTTGGAGCGTATCAAGTATATCTTATTGATAGCTACAATGTTCGCGGGGGCATTGATGCATAACCGTATCTTTAACCCCGATTGTTATTTTTGCTGGCTTATGGACGATATGTACTAGAGCAGGACTTTTCTCATCTGCGTAACTTTTATCTTGGGAAACATCTTACGCCCGGAGAATGAGAATCTGCGACATCATGCACATCGTAACGATGCAGGGAGTGGACTATGTCCTGATTCCGGAGCTGGACAATAATCCTGACTATGAATTGCTATGGGACTCGGAGGAGGAGCCTGCTCCAGACGAAGAGGTATATGCGCCAGGAACCTATCGCATATACAAACGGCAGGAGACAAGGTAGGAGGGTCATGACAGGACGGCTGAATACACAAAAAGGCCACCACGCATCATAACAATCTGCGTGGTGGCCTTTCTAATTGGCTCTCTATTTGTATATTTCTCTGCGATGTCCTATGGTCAAGATAAGAATCACGACGGAGTCATCTTGTATATCCGCAATCAAACGATAATCGCCGACACGATATCGCCATTGACCACTTCGATTTGCAGTAAGGGATTTTCCGTGAAGACGTGGATTGGACGTACCCTCCAGATTCTTCCGAACCCATCCAAGGATTTTGGCGGCTGCTGGCTTATCCATCTTTTTCAAAATCTTTTTGGCTTGTCCGCTAAAGACAACATGATAAGTCATAGCAGGCCTAATTCTTTCTCCACATCACTGAGGGTATAGGTCACGGGATTTTTTTTGAATTCTGCCATTGCATCCTGGTAGGCTTTGCGGTCAATTTCGTCTTCCATTTGCTCCCGCATGGATAAAGCGGCATAATCAGATAGTGTCATACCACGATGAGCAGCATATTTTTTGAGTACACGAGCATCGTGATTATTTAGCCGAAGCGTAATAGTCATAAAATATCCTTCCCTTCATCTTTTTCTGTTACGTATCAGATGACAGCAGGTTGTTGTTAACCATCGAATGATAGTATCGGGATTGATGAGCAAGCTCTCCGTCCTCCAGGCTGCGCACCTGCATCTCGATATTGTAGACGATAGACATTTGGGGTCATGTTTGCAGTATAGTCATCGAGGGAGACTCTATCCTTAATTTGCATTCGGTACAAGGATTCCGTTTTTCTTAGCAAACTGCAAGATAGTATCACGGGGCCAATCGCTGTATTCACGGATTTTATCAATAGCAATTTGATCCAATACACTTCAATGGATTAGTTAGCGTTAGAAATAAGAATCCCCTTTTTTTGCGCAAACTGCAGAATAGCCTCATGAGACCAGTTGCTATATTTTCGGATCATATCGATATTGACATGATCTTTCAACATGGAGAGAACCATTTCAGCTTTCCCTTCTTTAATGCCTTCCTTACGTCCTTCTTTACGTCCTTCTTTGCGTCCCTCGCTTTGTCCAAGCTTGCGTTCTTCCCGCAGCTTCATTTCGTAAGTCATAAACGCATTCCTTTCTGTCTCAATCCGCTTGCTTAGAGTATTTTGTCTTGATCAAGCTGCGATTGAGCGGCTGTAATCTGTAATAACAACTTCGCCCATTGTTTTTCTTGCTTGATTTACAATTTTATCAAGATTTTCCATAACAGAATCTGTGAAAAAGCTTTCACCGCATTGGACGCATTCAAGACAGGGAACGTTCTTTATTACCACCACACAGTCCTCAAACGTCACAACATGAGTGGTGGTGCTTGCTTTTGTTTCGTCGCAATGGCAGAACATGCACATTTTCGATTACCTCCTTGTTTTGAAATCGTCTAAGAATTTCTCTTTGCGAACAACACTGGCGGATATGTTCTACAACCATCTATTAGGTACCTTCTACACTCACGACCTGGGGGCGCAACTTCGTAACAATAAATTTGTCTGGCGTGACGTTTATACGATGATGTCAATTGGCTATGGTATTCAGCGGAATATAATACCTTCTTCCAACCGTATATTCTATATGCCTAGTATATCTCAAATTGCAAGAAAAATCTACTACGAAAGAGATAGGTATCGAAAATTCTGTTCTATTTATGCTAGAATGATTGTAGGAAGACATGTGGTGATGATAAAATGGCTTGTGTGATAGACTACGTGTTCGCGATAGCAAGAGCTATTATAAAAAGGAGTGGATGGAATCATGGGCGGCAAGGTTTTGGAGCTATATAGCGAAAGAATACGACGCACAAGTGAGAAGCGCGGAGAAAAGCTGGGGCGTTTGTTGGCCTTGAGCGATCTTGTGAAGGATGGTCCGATTACTGCAGATACAGCAGCAAAGAAACTAGGTATCAGTGTGAAGGCTTTCAAAAAGAAGGCTTCACTGTAAGATTCACCCATATCGGCACGAAAAAGACTGCAACGCACGAATATTCCAGCGTTGCAGTCTTTTTAATCCTCGAAAGCTATTCAGTTGGCATTTCGGATGATGATACCATTTTTGTGAGCAAGCTGCAAGATAACCTCGCGAGTCCAATGACTCGTTTCTTGAATAAAGTCAAGGCCCATATTTTTCTTCAAGAGGGAAAGAATCATATCAGCTTTGCCTTCTTCTTGCCCGAGTTTGCGCTCTTCCCGTAGTTTCATTTCATAAGTCATAAACGCATTCCTTAGTTTACGTTCGTAATGAGGATGCCATTTTTCTTAGCAAACTGCAAGATAGTATCACGTGACCAATCGCTGTATTCACGAATTTTATCGACAGGAATTTGGTCTTTCAATAGGGAAAGAACCATTTTTGCTGTTCCTTCCTTGAACCCCTCCTTATGACCTTCCTCTTGTCCCAGTTTGCGTTCTTCTCGCAGTTTCATTTCGTAAGTCATAAAAGCATTCCTCTCTGTCTCAATACGCTTGATATCTTCGACTTCGCTTTCGATTTCCTGCACAAGGTCGTCGTCCGAGATGTTGCCGTCGATATAGTCAAGGAAAGCCTTGACCTTCGGGTCGACATCGTCCAGCGTGCTTTTCGTTGACAGAAACACCTTACGCGTGCCATCACCGAGCTCAAGTCCCTCAGCTTCCTTGCAGGCATTGCGAAATGTATAGAGATGCCGCAGGCCGTCGAAGATGGGGAACGGGCAGATGAAGATGACGATGACATTGCCGAGATCCGTATACTCCGCGCCAGAGGCCAACAGGTCGATATCAATCATTGACTGATAGTACCGGGACCGATGGGCAAGTTCCGCGTCCTCCAGGCTGCGCACCTGCATCTCGATGTTGTAGACGGTAGAGTTTTCATCCTGGGCGTACACATCTAGCCGGATGCCCTTGCCAAAGATGCGATGGCGCATCGTCTTTTCCTCGTCGATGTAGACGATATCCCGAATCTTGATGGCAAGAATTCGCTCGAGCATCTTCTTGCAGATACGTTTCCGGCGGTAAAGCACCCGTTTGAAGATGTAGTCGTTCCGAAACGTCAGGCTTTCCCAGAGCTCATAAAGATTTTCTTGCTGTGTCGCCATACACAAGACCTCCTTCCAACCGTATATTCTATATGTCTAGTATATCGCAACTTGCAAGAAAAATCTACTACGAAAGCGAGAATGGACAGGTGTGGAAAGCTCGATGGAAATGTTATTGCAAAAACGGATTAGGGCGCGATATTCTGGAATTTATTCTGTAGACATTTTGTTCTGTTTATGCTAGAATATGCATAGAAGATAGATGCGGACAGGAGGTAGATCCGCATGGAGAAGCAGCGACATAAGAAGCGCAAAGATGGGGCGTCGGAGGGAAACAATAGAATCCTCGACGATGTCTATCGCACAATCGTCCAGAAGCTTCCATTTTTCGTGATTCCTGTCATCAACGAGGTCTTCGGGACGGACTACACGGAGGATGACCTTCCCGACCAGTTGCGCAATGAGCAGTATGGGGAAAAGACCGTCATAACGGACTCGATCCTCCGTATCAGAGGGAAGACCTACCATATCGAATGCCAGAGTACCGAGGACAGGCAGATGGTGATTCGTATGTTCGAATACGATACGGCCATCGCGCTAGAAAGTACGCGAAATGCATTTGCAACGGGGGAGGAGATCCACGTCCGCTTCCCGCATTCCGCAGTGCTTTATGTCAGAGGCAGCAAGCCGCAGTCGGAGCTCACAGCGGTTGTTGACTTCCCGAGTGGAGAAAGCATCCGTTACAAAGTCCCTGTGATCCGCGTTGCAGACTTTACTGTGCAGGATATCTTTGACAGGGGACTTTTGATGCTTCTGCCATATTACATTTTGCGCTATGAAGGCGAAGCAAAAGCAATAGAAATTGATGTGGCTAAACAGGAAGATTTATCTTCAGAGTATCGCAGAATATCGGATATTCTGCGATACTCTGAAGAGAATGAGAGGCTGGATCGATTCGCGGATATTGTCGCGCTGATGGTTCGAGTGATAGACCATGTGTTGCGAGAATATGATATCCTGAGAGAAGGAGTGGATGAAATCATGGGTGGAAAGGTTTTAGAGCTATACAGTGAGAGATTGCGTCGTGAAGCTGATGAAAAGTGGCGAAAGATAGAGAAACGTAGCGAGAAACGTGGAGAAAAGCGTGGAGAAAAGCTGGGACGTTTATTGGCCTTGAGCGATCTTGTGAAGGATGGTACGATTACTGCAGATACAGCAGCAAAGAAACTAGGTATCAGTGTGAAGGCTTTCAAAAAGAAAGCTATGCTTTGAATCCCTACGCATGTTGCGAGAACAGGGCTCAAGATCTTTTGCTGACTGAGCCCTGTCCATGATGGTTCTATGACTTCTGTCGTGAAAGGAAGTAAAGGAAAATATTCCTTCTTTTGTAAGAAAATCTTCCTTCTTTATTCTTGACAAGGCCAGGTGCCTGCGATATGATATAGAAAACAGCATAGGAACTCATCCAGAGCAGTGGAGGGAATGGCCCTGTGAAGCTGCGGCAACCATTGACCTAGTCAAAACGGTGCCAATTCCTTTAGGCATAAGCCTATAAGATGAGAGTGAAGAAAAGGCTCTCATTGAGAGCTGTTTTTTTGTCCAATTTTCCAGAACTTGAAACAAACAAGCAAGGAGGTCAATACAGTATGAGCAAGAAGCGTATGCTTTTTACATCCGAGTCGGTCACAGAGGGTCATCCGGACAAGATGGCGGATCAGATTTCCGACAGCATTCTCGATGCGATCCTCGAGCATGATCCGGAGGGGCGCGTTGCCTGTGAGACGCTCGTCACCACAGGACAGGTGCATGTCGTCGGTGAGATTTCCACGAAGTGCTATGTGGATATCCCGAAGATCATCCGCAAGACCATCACGGATATCGGCTATACCCGTGCAAAGTATGGCTTTGATGCAGAGACCTGCGGCATTCTCGTATCCCTTGATGAGCAGTCCCCGGACATTGCCCAGGGTGTCAACAAGGCCATCGAGGCTCGTGAGGGCGACATGGACGAGGCGGATGCCATCGGCGCCGGCGATCAGGGCATGATGTTTGGCTATGCTACGAATGAGACGAAGGAGTACATGCCGCTGCCCATCGCCCTTGCCCATCGTCTTGCCCGCCGCCTCACTGAGGTACGCAAGAACGGCGAACTCAGCTATCTCCGTCCGGACGGCAAGACGCAGGTCACGATTCTCTATGAGGATGGCAAGCCGGTGGCTGTGGATACGATTGTCATCTCGACCCAGCACGATGATGATGTGACGCTGGAGCAGATCAGGAAGGACCTCATCGAAAAGGTCATCAAGCCGATTGTACCCCCGGAGCTCCTGAAGAAGGATACCCGCATCTTCGTCAACCCCACGGGCAAGTTCGTCATCGGCGGTCCCCAGGGCGACTCGGGCCTCACGGGACGCAAGATTATCGTCGACACCTACGGTGGCTGGGCACGTCATGGCGGTGGCGCTTTCTCTGGCAAGGATCCCACGAAGGTGGATCGCTCCGCAGCATACGCTGCCCGCTATGTGGCGAAGAATATCGTGGCGGCCGGCCTTGCGGATCGCTGCGAGATCCAGCTGGCCTATGCCATCGGCGTGGCCCATCCTGTCTCCATCATGGTGGATACCTTCGGCACGAACAAGGTGGATGAGGATAAGATCGAGGAGCTGGTGAAGAAGCACTTCGACCTGCGCCCCGCTGGCATCATCAAGATGCTCGATCTCCGTCGGCCAATCTATCGCCAGACGGCAGCCTACGGACACTTCGGCCGCACGGATGTGGATCTCCCCTGGGAGCACACGGACAAGGCGGATACGCTTCGCAAGGAAGCCGGCCTCTAATTTTTAGAAAAGTATAATCCAGTTTATTCATCAGGGAAGCGTTCCTTGCTTTTGCGAGGGATGCTTCTTTTTTTATAAATTTGTTGATTGGGTCAAATTATTAAAGTGCTTGTAATTTTGGAGTATAAAACGTATAATGAATACACGCATTTATTTCTCGTATGTTTTAGGAAAGTAGGTTGTATTTATGAAGAACCTCAGTGTCGCAAAGAAGCTATTGCTTGCTTTCGGTACGCTCCTGATCCTCTTTGTCCTCTTCGGACTTTTCGCGCGTAACAGTGCCTCGGAGCTGGCAGACGTAGCGCGGGGGATCAGCCAGCGCACGGAGCTGGTGCAGAGCTCCAGCAATGTGGAAATCAAGGTTCAGCAGGTCCGCATGGATGTCTTTGCCACGAAGACGGCCCAGACAGATGCGGACCGCCAAAAGGCGCGGGAAACCCTCGCGAAGTCCCGCGACGCGGTGGATGCAGCCTTTGATGACTATGAAAAGGCGAAGAAGGCCACGGACTTTGGCGGCCCGGAGATCACGGAGAAGGCTCTCTCTGAGCTCCAGCAGGAGCGTCAGCTCTGGGAGAACTACAAGGCTGTGAGCAAGAAGTCTGAGGCTTCCACGGATCCCCAGTCCACGCGGGATCCTGAGGTGGTCAACTCCTATGGGGCGCTCATCAAGGCTGTCCAGCAGGATCTCGATAACGTCATGCAGGACACGAAGGCTATGGAGCAGAAGGGGGATGAGACAGCCTCCCGGGTCATGACCATGATTGTGGTGGCTCTCCTGGTGGTCATCGTGCTGACGGTCGCGATCCTCGTGGCTCTCCGTCGGGAGATCAATGCCTCCGTCCAGCAGATCATGGCGGGTGCAAAGCGCATGGCGGACGGCGACCTCACCACGCGCATCGCCCTGGGTCAGAACGATGAATTCGGTCAGATCGGCCAGGCCTTTGACACCATGAGCACGAACATGGGCAAGATGCTCAAGAGCGTCAAGGATACGGCTGTGACCCTTTCCGATACGAGCCACCAGCTCACGGAGAACTCGGAGCAGTCTGCCCAGGCCACACAGAGCGTGGCAGAGACGGTCACGGGCGTTGCCTCCAGTGCTGCGGAACAGCTCACGGCCCTTGAGGGCGGCGAGGAGAATGTGGCGAATCTCTCCAAGAGCATCGATGCGACGAACGAGATGGTCAGCACCATGCGCACGAGCATCGAGGAGGCTATGAAGCGGGCAGGCGAAGGCAGCCAGCGGGCTACGAAGACGGCTTCTCTCATGGATGAGCTCGCCCAGCAGGTGGCGGAAACGGCCCGTATCGTCGAGGGGCTCGGGCAGCGCTCCCAGGAAATCGGATCGATTGTGGAGACGATTTCCGCCATTGCCGACCAGACGAACCTCCTGGCGCTCAATGCGGCCATCGAGGCGGCTCGGGCTGGCGAGAACGGGCGCGGCTTCTCCGTCGTCGCAGACGAGGTGAGAAAGCTCGCGGAGGCATCCCAGGATGCGACCCAGAAAATCAGCAGTCTCATTGGCGGCATCCAGAAGGAGACGGACGAGGCTGTTGTCGCCATGAATACCGGCCGGGAGCAGGCGGAGACGAGCCGCGACCGGGTGGCAACGAATGCGAAGGGCTTTGCCACGATCCTCGAGCGTATCGCGGAATGCAATACGGGCGCAGACAGCATCGTCGAAAAGATGGATCAGGTCCGGAAGGACATGGAGGTCATTGTCGGCGTCACGAGAGATCTCAAAAACGAGTCGGCGAAAATCAGCGATTCGTCCCAGAATGTTTCGGCAGCCACGGAGGAGCAGGCCGCCGGCATGGAGGAAATCGCAGCCAGCGCCCACAATCTTTCGGATATGGCAAAGAGCCTCCGGGAGGGTGTCGCAAAGTTCAAGCTTTGACCCAATTCATTTAAAGCTAGGAAGAAATCTCTGCATCGCGCGGAGATTTCTTTTTTCTAGGGGCGAAGGTCATGTCTTTTCCTTGACTTCTCAAAATTTCATAGTAAACTACACGCACAAACGTCCACTTTGTGGACATTGTGCGCCGCCCTTGCAAGAAATCAGCCAATCAGTCTGCGCCTACGGCTTGACTTCTTGGGATTTCATAGTAGAATTGATATGAATATGCTCTTTTCAAAGAGACGCCTGCTTTTGCAGGTGATGAGCGAGCACTTTAGATCATTTGTGTTTTTGGAGGCAGATTACAAGAATGAGTATGATGACGAATGAGAAGCTTCGCAATATCGCGATTATCGCCCACGTCGACCACGGCAAGACGACGCTTGTGGACGCGATGCTGAAGCAGAGCCATGTCTTCCGCTCGAACGAGCAGGTCGCAGAGCGTGTCATGGACTCCGGAGATATCGAGCGGGAGCGCGGTATCACGATTCTCTCAAAGAATACGGCCATCATGTATAACGGTGTCAAAATCAATATTGTCGATACCCCGGGCCATGCGGACTTCGGCGGCGAGGTGGAGCGCGTCCTGAACATGGTGGATGGCGTCCTCCTGCTGGTCGATGCCTTTGAGGGGCCCATGCCCCAGACGAAGTACGTCCTCAGGAAGGCCCTCGAGCAGAAGCTCAAGCCCATCGTCGTCATCAACAAGATCGATAAGCCGAACCAGCGCGTCGATGACGTGTATGACGAGGTGCTGGAGCTCTTCATGGAGCTGGACGCCGACGACGACCAGCTGGACTTCCCCGTCATTTACGCCACGGCTCGCGACGGCATCGCCAAGTACAGCATGGATGATGACAGCACGGATCTGAAGCCACTGATGGAGACCATTCTTAAGGAGATCCCGGCACCCCAGGGAGACCCGGAGGCGCCGCTCCAGATGATGGTCACGACCCTGGAGTCGGATTCCTTCGTCGGCCGCGTCGCCATCGGCCGCATCATCCGCGGCACGGCAAAGACGAACCAGAATGTCGTCCTCATCAGCGGCGACCAGGAGCAGAAGGCGAAAATCGGCAAGGTCTTCACCTATCAGGGCCTGCAGCGCGTCGAGGTGCCGGAGGCTTCCATGGGCGATATCGTCGCCCTCACGGGCCTCGGCGATGTGTCCATCGGCTACACGGTGGCAGATGCGGAGACGCCGGAGGCACTGCCCTCCATCAATATCGATGAGCCGACGCTCCAGATGACCTTTGGCGTCAACACGAGCCCCTTTGCGGGCCGCGAGGGTCAGTTCGTCACGTCCCGCCACCTGCGGGATCGCCTCTTCAAGGAGGTGGAGACGAATGTGGCCATGAAGGTGGAGGAGACGGACTCCGCTGACGTATTCAAGGTCTCCGGTCGTGGCGAGCTCCATCTCTCCATCCTCATCGAGCAGATGCGCCGGGAGGGCTACGAGCTGCAGGTGGGCAAGCCGGAGGTCGTCTACAAGACTATCAATGGCCAGCTTTGCGAGCCGATCGAGAACCTCACGGTCGAGGTGCCGCAGGAGTACATGGGCGCCGTCATGGAGGGCCTCGGCACCCGCAAGGCGGAGCTCACGAACATGACGGAGACGGCTGGCTACATGCGCCTGGAGTTCACGATCCCGGCCCGCGGCCTCATCGGCTTCCGCTCGGAGCTTCTGACCAGCACGAAGGGCAACGGCATCATGAACCATGTCTTCCACGGCTATGCACCCTACAAGGGCGATATCCCGGGCCGTACGCGCGGATCCCTCGTGGCCTTCGAGCAGGGCGAGACGACGGGCTATGGCATTTATACGCTGCAGGATCGCGGCACCATGTTCATCTCCCCGGGCCAGCAGGTCTATGAGGGCATGATCGTCGGCGAGAACTCCCGCGAGAACGATATCGACATCAACCCCTGCAAGAAGAAGAATGTCTCGAACATGCGCACATCCTCCTCGGATGAGGCCATTCGCCTGACGCCGCCTCGCATCCTTTCCCTGGAGCAGGCCATCGAGTACATCAACAGCGATGAGCTGGTGGAGGTCACGCCGGAGAATATCCGCCTGCGCAAGGCTATCCTCGACCGTACGGTCCGTGGGCGCGCAGCGAAGAATGCCCGCAAATAATCTCGGGCGTATGTATTTTCTCCAAATGCACGTTTGTATGAAGTTTTCCTGAAAAAAGGCATTATCTTATGCTGGAACCTTTGCATTTTCCTTCAAGATATGCTATGATGGATAGCGAATTATTCGTGATGTGCACAATAGAGAACTTGTAAGAGTGCACGCTAAGTTGCTTTCACTGCATAGTGGCTGGGCGCAGACGCCTGTCGTCTGCTTTACCCGAGTGCAGTCAGGACAGGGAAGGAAGAAGTCGCATGGTTGGAGTAGATAAGCTGAAGGCAAAGCTGCAGGATGTATTCGACATGATCCTGCCTCCGATGGAGGAGGATTACATGGTCGAGGAGACTAAGGAGCAGGAGAAGAGCGAGCCTGTCCAGGCGGCTGCTGAGACATATGCTCGTCAGGAGCAGTACAAGGTCGCCGGCGGTGATTCCGTCTATGTGGATCGCAAGAGCTACGAGGAGGAGCGTCCCGCAGCATCCTACACCGAGCGTCCCCAGCGCCCCCAGTTTACCGTCCATACGACGCGCCCCGCGGAGCTCAGCGTGCAGGTCTATGTGCCCGCAAGCTTCGACCACGTGACAGATATCGCCGATGACCTCCGGGCCCAGAAGGCTTGCATCGTCAACTACGAGAAGCTGGAGGAGCTGGAGCAGCGCCATATCTCCGACTTCGTCAATGGCGTCTGCTATGTGATGGATGGCACGGTCACCCGGATAACGGAGCGAATTTACCTCTACGTCCCCGAGGGCGTCGATGTGTCGGAGTCCATTCCCTATCCTATTGTGGACTAAAAAGTATTTGACGGCTTGTGTAGATTCACATGAGCTGATGGCCAGACAATCGGACATGTGTCCGTTGTCTGGCTTTTCTGTTTCAGAAAGAAGGAACCTGTATGGCAATCGAAAAGATGACAGAGGAAGAAATCCGAGAGGGCGTGCTGAAGGAGTTTGAAAAGCTGGCGGCAATCCCCAGGCCCTCGGGGCACGAAAAGGGAGTCAGCGATTTTCTGAAGGGATATCTCACAGAGCTCGGGTATTCCGTGACCCAGGATAGCGTATATAATCTTGTGGCGGATATTCCTGCGACGAAGGACTGTGAGAAAGCGCCTCGCACGGTGCTGCAGGGGCACATGGACATGGTCTGCGTGGCGGCCCATGGGGTGACGTATCAGCCGAAGACGGATCCCATCCGGCTGAAGCGTACGGCAGAATACCTGATGGCCGAGGGTACGAGTCTCGGTGCCGACGACGGCATCGGTGTAGCAGAGGCCATATTCCTGGCGAAGAACAGCGATAGCCACGGCCCGCTGCGCATTATCTTCACCGTGGATGAGGAGCGGGGCATGGAGGGTGCCATCAATCTTGCTGCCAAAAATCTGGAGGATGTGAGCTATCTCATCAACTGCGACAGCGAGAACTACGATGAGCTTACGGTCGGCAGTGCCGGCATCGTGGATCTGACCTTTCGCCGGGAGCTGAAGCGCACACCTGTGACGCTTCCAAGTGCCTATACCCTTTCCGTCAAGGGCCTCAAGGGTGGCCACTCCGGCGAGCGCATCGGTGATGGCCGTGGCAATGCGATAAAGGCTCTGGCCTCCGCCCTGCGCGCCCTGCAGGAAAAGGGGCAGGTGGAGCTCATTTCCTTTGCGGGGGGCACGGCGCGAAATGCCATCCCCAGCACGGCAAAGGCGGTATTTGCGACCTCCCTGTCCGCGGAGGAGATCCAGGCAGTGCTGAAGGAGGAAGAGAGCCGCTTCCTCGCTAAGTACGGCAATGCGGAGACGGGTATCGACTTCGTTCTGGAGAAGACGGAGTCGGAGGAGGACGCACTTATTGCAGGCGATGCCATGCGGCTCTTCCGCCTCCTCAGTATCCTGCACTCCGGCACCTATGCCATGTCGACGGTTATACCGGGGCTCGTGGAGACCTCGGCAAATCTTGGCGTCGTGACGATGGAGGGGGATACCGTCGAGGTCGCCTTCTTCCCCCGCTCCTCCGTGGACGCGAAGGTGGATGACTTCCGCCGCTACGCCAAGGACGTGGCAGATCTCACGGGCTTTACCCTTGAGGTGGGTACCCAGTCCCCGGGCTGGAAGGAAAACAAGTCCAGCAATCTGGCGAAAATCATGACGGAGGTCTTTGAGAAGCAGAACGGGAAGCCCATGAAGGTGGCTTCCATCCATGCAGGTCTCGAGTGCGGCTGGCATCTGCGGAAGAATCCGAAGCTCGACATGGTGTCCATCGGCGTGACGACCCTCGACATCCACAGCCCGAAGGAGCGGCTGGAGCTCAAGACGATTGCGCCCCAGGTGCGGCTCATCGACGAGGCGCTCCGCCGCATCGCGACGGAGAAGGCGTGAGGAGGCTAATATGGAGCTATGGTTTACGGAGAATCACACGCCGAATGTGCGGTTTTCCATCAAGGTCGATCGCCAGCTATACGCAGGAAAGAGCGAGTTCCAGCGCATCGACATCTTCCAGTCGGAGGAGTTCGGCCGATTTTTGACCCTCGACGGCTATATGATGATGACGGAGAAGGATGAGTTCATCTACCATGAGATGATCACCCATGTGCCCATGTGCGCCTTCCCGGAGGCGAGGGATATCCTCATCATCGGCGGCGGCGATGGGGGAGCCGTGCGGGAGCTTCTGCGCTATGACACCATCCGCCACATCGACTTGGTGGAAATCGATGAGGAGGTGGTGAAGGCCTGCAAGGAGTATCTTCCCAGCACGGCGGGACGGCTCGACGATCCGCGGGTGCAGATCCATTACGAGGACGGGCTGAAGTTCGTCCGCCACGCCCACGATGCCTACGACATCATCATCGTGGACTCCACGGACCCCTTTGGCCCTGGCGAGGGGCTATTTACGAAGGAGTTCTATGGCAACTGCTTCAAGGCCCTGCGGGAGGACGGCATCATGGTGAACCAGCATGAGAGCCCCTTCTACCCCGAGGATGGCTATGCCATGCAGCGGGCCCACAAGCGTATCGCCGAGTCCTTCCCTATCTGCCGGGTCTATCAGGCCCATATTCCCACTTATCCCTCGGGCCATTGGCTCTTCGGCTTCGCCTCGAAGAAGCGGGGCCCCGTGGAGGGGGTGGACTTTACCCGATGGAAGGCCCTGGGAATAAGGACCCGCTACTACAATACCCAGCTACACACCGGAGCCTTTGCCCTGCCAAACTATGTGGAGGAGATGCTGAAAGATGTGGAACCGTAATGTAGAGACCTTCCTGGGCTGCGACAAGTCCTT
>CAMCRT010000070.1 GCA_945877355.1 uncultured Mitsuokella sp.
GCCATCTTCATCCTGTGCCTTGCCTGGACGCTCTCCGGCATCTGCAGCAAGGACTATCTAAATCTCGGCGGCTTCGTGGGGGCCATCGTGAGCGCCCATGCCTCCATCATCATGTTCCTGCCGCCCATCTTCTTCCTGGTGGCGGCGGGTCTCGCCTTTGCCACCGGCACCAGCTGGGGCACCTTCGGCATCCTCATCCCCATCGCCATCGCCGTTCTGGACGCGGCCTCGGGGGACATCCTGGTGGTGTGCGTGGCGGCCATCCTGTCGGGAGCCGTCTGCGGCGACCACGCCTCGCCCATATCCGACACGACGATTCTCGCGTCGGCGGGCGCCCAGTGTAACCATCTCGACCATGTATCGACCCAGATTCCCTATGTGGCAGTCGTCGCCGCCTGCAGCCTCGTGGGCTACATCGTGGACGGCTTTACGACGAATGGCTGGATGGGGCTCGGTACCGGCATCCTCGCGCTAGCCGTCTGCATGGCCGTCATCCGTGCCCGGGTGCCGTCCCTCGATCCGGGGGACAGCCCGGAGGAGGCCTGAGATGGAGCAGAATGCAGCAACCCAGATGAAGCGGGGGCTGAAGAACCGCCACCTCCAGATGATCGCCCTGGGTGGCGCCATCGGCACGGGCCTTTTCTACGGCTCCGCCTCGACGATTGCCCTGGCGGGGCCTGCCGTCATGCTGGCCTATCTCCTGGGCGGCATCGTCATCTTCTTCATCATGCGGATGCTGGGGGAGATGGCGGTGGATGAGCCCGTGTCCGGCTCCTTCAGCCACTACGCCACGAAGTACTGGGGGGCTTTCCCCGGCTTTCTCTCGGGCTGGAACTATTGGTTCAACTATGTCATCGTCTCCATGGCGGAGCTGACGGCCGTCGGCATCTATATGAATTTCTGGCTGCCGGATCTCCCCCAGTGGGTCAGCGCCTTGGTGGCTCTCGTGGTCATCACGGCCTTCAATCTCATCAATGTCCGGGCCTACGGCGAGTCGGAGTTCTGGATGGCGCTGGTGAAGATCGTCGCCATCGTCTGCATGATTGTCTTCGGCCTCTTTCTGATTTTCACCAGCGGCGCCCCCTTCCCGGATATGTTCCAGAATCTCTGGATAAACGGCGGCTTCCTGCCGAACGGCTGGTATGGGCTGGCGCTTTCCATCACGGTGGTCATGTTCTCCTTCGGCGGCATCGAGCTCATCGGTATCACGGCGGGGGAGGCGGAGAACCCGGACAAGACCATCCCCCGGGCCATCAACCAAGTCATCTGGCGCATCCTAATCTTCTACGTGGGCACCATGTTCGTTCTCATGTCCCTGTGGCCCTGGAGCGAGGTGGGAAAAGAAGCGAGCCCCTTCGTCCAGATCTTCGCCGACATCGGCGTGGGCTCTGCGGCAAATCTCCTGAACATCGTGGTGCTTCTCGCGGCCCTCTCCGTCTACAACTCGGCCATCTACAGCAACAGCCGCATGCTCTACGGCCTGGCCTCCACGGATGACGCGCCGAAGTTCCTCCAGAAGCTCTCCGGCAGCGGCGTTCCGGTCCGGGGCATCTTCGTCTCCTCCGGCATCACCCTCATCTGCGTGGCGCTGAACTACTTCTTTCCGGGGCAGGTATTCCTGTTCCTCATCTCCATCGCCACCTGCGCCGCCGTCATCAGCTGGGCGACGATCTGCATCACCCACCTGCGCTTCCGCCGGCACTGCGCCCAAAACGGGAAGGCCACGAAATTCCACGCCCTCCTCTATCCCGTCGCCAACTATGTATGCCTCGTATTCCTAGCCGGCATCCTCTTCTTCATGGCCCAGATCCCCGACATGCAGCTGGCCGTGGGCATCCTCCCCGTGTGGATCTTGGTGCTTTATATCGGCTATCGCGTGAAGAAAGGGTAAGATCCCATGAAATGGGTCAACCATGAGATTTTGACGGGGGTCATCGTCTACACGGCGACCCGGGACCCGCTGGCCACCGCCTTCTCCATGGCGGGCGCCATTATCCCCGACAAGATCGAAGGGCGCCCCGGCTCCCTCTTTTGGCGAAGCCGCCACCGGGGCTGGTCCCACTGGCCCCTCATCTACCTCGGCCTCTTGGGGCTCCTATTGGGCCTCACGGACACCCCCGTCCTCGAACTCCCCGAGGAGGCTAGGCGGGGCGGCCTCTTCCTCTGTATCGGCGCCCTCCTTCACATCGGAGAGGACGCCCTCTGCGGCAAGGTGCCGCTCCTGCGGCCCGACAAGAAGGTGGGCGTCCGCCTCTTCCAGGTGGGCTCCTTCCGGGAATACTTTATCACCATTCTCTGCGTCTTTCTTTGCTACCTCATTTCCACCCTGTTCACATCTGTCTGACCCTTGAGAGGAGGGAGTTACGATGCCACGGCGCAACAACGGCACGGCAAAGCCCAGCAAGCTTCTTCTGTTGCTGGCAGAAAAATACCCCACGAAGGAAGCGGTCTATGAGTCCCTCATCTACCGGCAGTCCCGCCTGGCTCTGCCGAAGGGAATCGAGCACTTCATGAGCGACCTCCATGGCGAGTTCGACTCCTTCTTCCATATCCTGAACAACTGCTCCGGCGTCATCCGGGAAAAGGTGGACTACGTTTTCGGCGAGAGCCTCACGGCGGAGGAAAAGGCAGAGCTTTGCACCCTCATCTACTACCCGAGGGAAAAAATCGAGCAGAGGAAGGAGCAGCGGGCGGCGACGCCGGCCTGGTATCGGAAAAACCTCGAAAACCTCCTGGCCCTCGCAAAGCTCATGAGCTATAAGTACCCCGCCTCGAAGGTGGCGGGCTTCATCCCGAAGCGCTACGCCTCCATCATCGTGGAGCTCATGAACACGCGCCCGGAGCGGGACGCGGCCCAAGGCGTCTACCTCCGGAAGCTCCTGACCACCATCGTGCAGATCGACAGCAGCGCCGACTTCATCGAGGCCTTTGCCGTGCTGGTGAAGCGGCTGGCCGTGGACAGGCTCCACATTGTCGGGGACTTCTTCGACCGGGGCGACCGGCCCGACGCGATCCTCGACCTTCTCATGGAGCACCCCTCCGTGGATATCCAGTGGGGCAACCACGACGTGCTCTGGATGGGGGCGGCTCTCGGCAGCGATGTCTGCATCGCCACCGTCGTGCGCAACTCCCTGCGGTATAAGAATACGGACGTGCTGGAGCGGGGCTACGGCGTAAGCCTCCGCCCCCTGACGACGCTTGCGTCCCATCTCTATCCCGATGAGGCCCCCATCAAGGCGGCGGAGCGGGCTATGACCATGATGATGTTCAAGCTGGAGGGCCAGCTTATAAGGCGCAATCCCGACATGCAGATGGACAGCCGCCTGCTCCTCCATAAAATCGATTTTCGCTCCTCCTGCGCCGTCCTGGGGGACGGCAAGCGCTACGAGCTGGAGCACGCCTACTTCCCCACCATCGAGGAGGGGGTCGATCCCTACGAGCTCACGGAGGAGGAGGAGCGCATCCTCGATGACCTTCGCTCCTACTTCACAGAGAGCAAGGCCCTCCGGCGCCACGTGGACTATCTCTACCAGAAGGGGAGCCTCTATACCTGCTTCAATGGCAACCTGCTCTTCCACGGCTGCGTGCCCCTCACGGAGGACGGCAGCTTCCGCGTGATTTCCTATGGCGGAAAAAGCTACCAGGGGAAGGCTTGGTTCGACTTCTGCGAGAAGCAGGCCCGGGAGGCCTATCTCTACGGCACGGAAAGCGCATTGGACTTCCTGTACTTCCTGTGGTGCGGCCGCCTTTCGCCGCTCTCTGGCCGGGAGTTCAAGACCTTCGAGCGGGCCCTCATCGCCGACGAGAGCACCTGGAAGGAGCCCTCGGACCCCTATTTCAAGGAAATCGACAAGCCGGCCTGCTGCGAGCGGGTGCTCGCGGAGTTCGGCCTTGACCCGAAGCGGGGCCATATCATAAACGGCCATGTGCCCGTGAAGGTGAAGAAGGGAGAGACCCCCGTGAAGGCCGGGGGCCGGGCCATCGTCATCGACGGGGGCTTTTGCCGGGCCTACCACAAGAAGACGGGCATCTCCGGCTACACCCTCATATCGAATTCCCGGGGCCTAAGGCTCCTGGAGCATCAGAAAATCGCCGACGTCCGGGCGGCCCTTCGCGAAAACCACGATATCGAGTCCGTCTCTGAGACGGTGGAGCTCCAGAGTATGAGCACCACCGTGGGGGAGACGGACGAGGGCCGCAGGATACAGGACGAAATCACGGATCTTTATAATCTCTTGCTTGCCTACCAGAACGGCATGCTGAACCCGAAGGAGTGAACTTCATGACGAATGAGCTACAAGCAAAGTACACGGCCCTGCAGGAGAGACTGCGGGCCCTTGGCAGTGTCGCCGTCGCTTTCTCCGGCGGCGTGGACTCCACGCTTCTCGCGAAGGTGGCCCACGATACCCTGGGCGATCGCTGCATGGCCTTTACGGCCTCCTCGGACTTTGTGCGGGAGGAGGATGTGCAGGCGGCTGAGAATTTCTGCCAGCAGGAGGGCATCGCCTTTTCCCTCATCGATTTCCCCATCCTCGATGTGCCCCACGTGAAGGAAAATCCGCCGGATCGCTGCTACTACTGCAAGTACGCCCTCTTCAAGCATCTGAAGGCCATGGCGGGGGAGAAGGGGCTTTCCTATATCGTCGATGGGACGAACCGGGATGACGATGGGGACTATCGGCCAGGACGCACGGCCCTCATGGAGCTCCATATCGAGAGCCCCCTCCACGACTGCGGCTTCCGCAAGGCGGATATCCGGGAGCTCGCGAAGGAGCTAGGGCTAGAGAGCTGGGATAAGCCTTCTTCCGCATGCCTCGCCAGCCGCTTCGCCTACGGGACCCACCTGACACCGGAGAAGCTAAAGACTGTGGCAAAGGCGGAGAAATTCCTTCATGAAGCGGGCTTTTCGGAGCTGCGGGTCCGGGTGGAGGGAAGCGATGGGACGACGGCCCGCATAGAGCTCACGCCGTCTGAAATCGACCGCTTTCTGGAGAGCGCCACGCGCTCCAGTGTGGAGGAGACCCTCCGGGCCATGGGCTATACCCACGTGTCCCTGGATCTCACAGGCTACAGGCGTGGCAGTATGAATGAAGGCATCAAGGGAATCTGATGCAGGGCGCGACGCGCCGGAAATAGAGGGGATAGGCATTGAAGAACAAAGCAGGCAGACTTCTGGCAGGAGCGCTCCTGGCAGCTGCGGTGCTGCCATCTGGCACAGCAGCTGCATATTCGGCGAGCTCCGATACAGGCGTGGAGGCGCTGGACTATATCGAAAACGCCCGGCGCACCGAGCGGGAAAACCAGCTGACAGAGGAGCAGAAGGCCCTCCAGAAGGCCGCAGAGGATATGCAGGCGCATCTCCGCTATCCTTGGGACCCGAAGGACAAGACCCAGAGCGTGCCCATGGCCTTCGAGGGGGATGACCTTTCCTACGACGAGCGGACAGGCGACTTCCTGGCAAAGGGGAAGGTCCATATCCTCCAGGCGGATGCCCACTCCTTCGACGGGGCGGACGCCCAGGGGAACCTGGCGAAAAAGGAGGTCTACTTTCCGGAAAAGTCCCATATCGTCCAGATGACAGAGGGGCAGTCCCGCATCACCCTCGACGGCTTTGCGACCCGGTACAACTACGGGACCCAGACGGGCACCATGGGGGAGGCCAAGGGCAAGGTCGACCATTACTATATCACGGGCAAGCGGTTTGAGTTCTATCCGGACCACTACGTGGTGTACCAGGGCACGGCGACGAAGTGCGGAGCCATAAAGCCCGACTACGACTGGGCGTCGGACAAGATTACGATCTATCCGAATGACAAGCTCGTCATGGAGAAGATGCGCTTCCGCATCAAGGGGCGCACCATGTATACGCGGGACGAGTACACGACGAGCCTGAAGCCTGGCGAGGAGGGCCCGAAGTATCCCCGGGTGGGCTATGACTCCACGGACGGGACCTGGATCGGCTACGACATCACGAACCGCATCGCGAAGAATACGGATCTCAACCTGAATCTCCTGTGGACAAGCCAGGAGGGCTGGCGCAGCAACTACGATGTCACCTGGAGCCATGGGGGCATGAGCGCCGGCCTGCGCTACGGTCACTATGAGGATGGGGACAGCAAGTGGATCCGCAAGATGCCTTCCTTCGTCTGGAGCTATGGGGCGCATATCGGGAAATCCCCGATTTCCTACAGCCTGGGCTATGAGAAGGGCCGCTGGTATGAGAGCGGCGTCCACAGCACCCACACGGCCTATTCCTTCGGCCTTGCCCACGATACGATCGCCTTTGACGGCTACAAGATCTATACGTATCTCGGCTACAGCATCACGGACGAGAGTGTGGACGACTCCCGGGTGCGGGGCCTCAATGGCGATCTTGTCGTCACGAAGGACTTCGACCCACGCTGGGCCGCCTACGCGGGCTATCACTATCGGTCCGCCACGACCCGCAACTCCGTCTTTGACTATGGCCTCGACGATTACTCCAAGAAGCTGGAGGGTGGCTTTAGCTATCGGATGACGGACAGGGATCGCTTCGTCATCGGCACCCGGTATAATCTGGACGATGGGGAGTTTGACGATATCGACTACTATTGGTACCACGATATGCACTGTGCCGAGTTTATTGTCCGGTATCGCTCCATGGCGAACACGTGGAATATCAAGCTGGAGTTTACGCCGTGGTAAATAGAAAGGGAAATGATGGGAGTGTTTGAGACGAGCCTCCGAGCCATGGAGGGGAAGAAGATCCTCATCCTCGGCGACATGGTGGCGGATATCTATGTGGATGGCCGCATCTCCCGCATCTCGCGGGAGGCGCCGGTCCTCGTGCTGAAGCAGGCGGGCGAGACCGTCGTGGCTGGCGGCGCGGCAAACGTGGTGCACAATGTAGAGACCCTCGGGGGAGAGGCCTATGCCGTGGGCGTCCTGGGGGACGACCGGGCGGGCGCAGGTCTCAGGGCCATCCTCTCGGAAAAGGGCGTGGACACGGCGGGCCTCTGCGTGGACGCGGACCGGCCCACCATCACGAAGACCCGCATCATCGCGGGGGGCCGGGCGACGGTCAGCCAGCAGATCGTGCGCATCGACAACGAAAGCGATGCGCCGCTCTCCGATGAAATGGAGAAGACGCTTCTCGCGAGAGTGGAGAAGCTCCTGCCAGAAATGGACGGCGTTGTCCTCAGCGACTACGGCACGGGGACGGTGACGGAGAAGCTTCAGCGGCGCATCATCGACTTTTGCCGGGAGAAGGGCCTCGTGAGCATCGTGGACTCCCGCTACGAGGTGGCAAGGTTCTCTGGCATCGGCTTTGTAAAGCAAAACGACGCGGAGCTCTCGGCAGCCCTCGGGCGGGAGCTGCCGGACACGGACGCCATCGCCAGTGGGGCAAGGGAGCTCCGGGAAAGGCTCCAGGCGGACGGGGTCCTCGTGACCCGGGGCGAGAAGGGCATGCTACTGGTGCTGGCAGACGGGCGTGTCGCGAATATCCCCGTGGCGGACAAGAGCGAGGTCTTCGATGTGTCCGGCGCCGGGGACACCTGCGTCGCCACCATGGCGCTCGCCCTGGCCGGTGGCGCAGATCCCGTGGTGGCGGCTCGCCTCAGCAACATCGCCAGCGGCATCGCCGTGCGGAAGCTGGGCACGGCGACCGTGAGCGCGGCGGAGCTCCGGGCAGCAGCGGAGAGAGGAGGAGAGGACGCATGATCGTAGCACAGGAAGATATCACGGCCCTCGTGACCATATTGAAGCGCGGGGGGAGGCGCATCGTCTTTACGAATGGTTGCTTTGACATCCTCCATGCGGGCCATGTGCGGTATTTGGCCGCGGCGAAGAAGCTGGGGGATATCCTGGTCCTCGGCCTCAACACGGACGAGTCCGTGCGGCGGCTCAAGGGGCCGACACGTCCCGTCAACAGCGAGCAGGACCGGGCTGAGGTGGTGGGGGCCCTCGCCTCCGTGGACTTCGTTGTGCTCTTTGGGGAACAGACGGCGGAGACGGTGCTCCGAAAGGTCCAGCCCGATGTCTACGCCAAGGGCGCCGACTACGTGGATAAGCCCCTGCCGGAGGCGGATATCGTCCGCTCCTACGGCGGTGAGGTGGCATTCATACCCCTGGTGGAGGGTCGCTCCACGTCGAATATCATCAAGCGTATCGAAGAGACGAAATGAAAAATATCCTGATCGTAAAGCTATCGGCCATCGGGGACGTGATCCACGCCCTCCCGGTGAGCTATGCCATAAAGGAGGCCTGGCCCGAGGCGCATATCACCTGGGTGGTGGAGCCTCCCGCCCGGCCTCTTCTCGAGTGCAACCCCTGCGTGGACGAAATCGTGACCTTCCACAAGAAGGAGTTCCGGACGTTTGGGGGCTTTTTGAAAAACTTCGGGCCGCTGCGCCGGCAGCTGCAGGCGCGGGAATACGACGCGGTGCTGGACCTCCAGGGTCTCTTTAAGTCGGCGGCAGTGGCGTTCCTCGCCAAGGCACCGGTGAAGCTCGGCATGTGCAACATGCGGGAGGGGAGCGCTCGCGTCTCTCGCCCTGTGGTGGGGCCCCATGCGACGGGCCACATCGTGGAGCGGTATCTCGACGTGGCGAGGGCCCTCGGCTGCCCCGTGCGGGAGGTGCGCTTCCCCCTCGCGGTGCCGGAGCGGGACATGAAGCGTCTCGCCTGGCTGTTCCAGCAGGAGGGGGCAGATCTATCCCGTCCCTTCGTGACGCTTGCCGTGGGTGCCAACTGGCCTAACAAGCGGTGGCCGGAGGAGCACTTCGCGCGGCTCGCCGATGACCTCTCCGAGGCGGGCCTCGTGCCCGTCCTGGCGGGGGGCGGCCCTGTGGACGAGGAGCGGGCGGCACGCATCCTCAATCTTGCCTCTATCCCGCCGGTGAATCTCGTGGGGAAGACGACGCTCCCGCAGCTGGCGGACCTCATGCAGAAGGCGACGGCCGTGGTGGGCGGCGACACGGGCCCCGTGCATCTCGCCGCTGGCCTCGGCACGAAGACCATCATGCTCATGGGCCCCACGGACGCGAACCGCAATGGCCCCTACGGCCAGCAGGAAAACGCCATCGAGGCGGACCACCCCTGCAAGGGCTGCTGGAAGCGCTCCTGCCCCAAGGGGCTCGACTGCCTCGCTGCCATCACGCCGGACATGGTGAAGGAGAAGCTCCTCTGATGCGACTGAATCATTTCTTCCACGATATCCAGCAGGATTTGAAGCTGTTCTTCTACATCCTGCTGCTGCTCTGTCTTTACCGGGTCATTTTCCTCGGCGTATTTTCGGGCTACATGGATAGCACCGCCAATCTAGGGGAGATCGCCCTCGCGAATCTCACGGGGCTGCGGCTCTCCCTGAAGACAGCGGGCTGGGTCACGGTGCCCGCCTGCCTTTTCTGCACGGTCGGTGCGCTCCTTCTTCCGCGGGGGCGTGCCTTTTTCGCGCGCCTGCGGCTGGGGATCGGGATGCTTGCCACCTTCCTCTTTACGGTGCTTTTCCTGGCCCGGTTCCCCTTCTACGCTACATTCCGCTCCACCTACAATCTCCAGGTGGCAGCGGGGGCGAATGATGATATCGGGGCCATATTCTCCATGATGGTGGCGGAGTACGGCCTCCTTTGGCGGCTGGGGGTTGCGCTCCTCCTGACGGCTATGCTGGCGCTTTTCCTGCGTTGGCTCCTGCGGCGGGGGACGGCGGCACTTCCCCGGGTCTTTGCGGGGCGTCCCCTCCGCTTCGCGCCGGCCTTCCTCGTGGTCTTTGCCCTGTTCTTCCTATTTGTCCGCTTCGGCGGGGCCTTCAGCTACTCGGCGGGCATCAACTGGGAGAACGCCGGCGTCACCAGCGACGACTTCCTCAACGAGTGCATCCTGGACGACGGCCAGGCCATGTACCGGGCCTATATGATGAACAAGGCCCTCCAGGCGGGCAATATCTACGGGGTGGAAAAGGATAAGGTCCGGGAGCTGGCCCACCTCGCCGCAGGCCACACGGACGAAACGGGCGACGACCTCACGGCGTATCTCACTCGCACCACAAAGGGACCGCGTATGGCGAAGCCCAAGCATATCTTCATCGTCCTCGGCGAGTCCTGGGCCCGGTGGCCCATGCTGGACAAGTACGCGGATCTCCACATCGCCGACGGCATCAAGGGGCTGGCGGCCTCCCCCAAGGGCTATGAGAGCCGCGCCTTTATGCCAAATGGTGAGTTCACCTCCGTGGCCCTCACGGGCATCATCACGGGGCTAAACGACGTGGCCATCAATGTGAACTATGAGCCCCGTAGCCTGAGGGAGGTCTATCCCACAGCCTTCGCGCCCCAGCTGAAGAAGCTCGGCTATAAGGTGGATTTCTGGTACGGGGGCACCCCATCCTGGGACGGAATCAAGCGGCTGGCCCTCGCCCAGGGCTTTGACGACTACTATGGCTATCCCGACTTCCACGCGCCGAAGCAGAATACCTGGGGCACGACGGACGGAGAGCTCTTCAAGGCGCTCTCCGCGCACCTAGCCGAGGAGCCGCCCACGGTCCACGTCATCATGACCGTGACGAACCACCCGCCCTACAATCTGGACCTTGAGGGGGAGGGCCTAGACCTCGATGCCCTGAAGGAAAAAGTTCGCCAGATGCCTGATGTGAAGGACCCGGACACCCTCGCTGTGGAGCTGGGTCACTACTGGTACATGGACAAGGTGGTCACAGACTTCGTGAAGCGGACAGAGGAGGCGTACCCTGATTCTCTCTTTATCCTCACCGGCGACCACGCCGTTCGCACGAACCCCAGCCAGCACCCGACCCTCTACGAGGAGCAGAGCGTCCCCTTCGTCCTCTACGGCGCCGGCGTGACAAAGGACATCCTGCCGGAGGACACCAGCGGCGGCCTCACGAACGTGCTGCCGACCCTATTGGAGCTCATCGCCCCCGCGGGCTTTTCCTACACTTCCATCGTCCCACCCCTCACAGAGGAGCCCGACGGCATGGGCACCGGCTTTAACCGCAGCACCTGGGTCACAAGAAACGCTATCGGCCGCGTGGGCACCGACACCACAGAGCCCTTGCCCTGGAATGCGCCCTACGACGCTGCCGCCGAGCGGGAGAAGGCCGATCACTGGATAAGGATAGCAAGAACCCTCAGCTGGCAGCTCATCCGCCACGGTGATACGATTGCAACTCCATAAAATCAAAACGGCTTCGCAGATATCATGCACTGCGAAGCCGTTTTACATGCGTTCTGGTCTTGGCTATCATTGCATTTCTATGGAAATTTTTGTAGAATAAAGGAAAGAAACAAATGAGGAGGCGAGGCTATGGACGAAGATATGCGCCAGAATGATACCGGGCAGAAGGAGGAAGCTCTGACACCTGAGCGGGAGGAGGAGCTGCAGCGGGAGTATGGCGCTTATGTCGATAGGCTGCGCCTCATGGATGACACTTTCTTCCATGCCTGCATGAAGGACTGTCCCGAAGGTGTCGAGACCATCCTGCGTATCGTCGTACAGGATGAATCCATCCATATTGTCGAGGTGCATACGCAGGACAAGCAGCCGAATCTCTACGGCCGGGAGGCATGGCTCGATGTCTTTGCCCTAGACGACAGGGCGACGGCCTACGACCTGGAGATGCAACGGGGGACGGAAGGAGCGGTGGAGGCTAGAGCCCGATTTTACAGCGGCCTTATGAATGCCACGGAAATCGCCAAGGGGACAAAGTGGAAGGCCCTGCGGAATCTTCGCATCGTCTTCTTCGTGGAGAACAACCCGCTAGCGGGCAACCATCGGATTTATCACGTCTATCGTACCGTCGAGGAGCTGGGCGGTGCCCGGTTTGAGGACGGCGAAGAGATTCTCTATGTGAACTGCTCGGACAGCCTCGTGGAGAGCCGGAAAAATGAGCCGATGGATGCGCTCGATATGCTCGTCCACGATATCCGCTGCGCGGATCCAAAGGAGATGCGGCTGGAGGTGCTCAGGAGAAGGGCAGATTTTTTCAAGGATACAAAGAGGGGGCGTATGGAAATGTGCAGGATTGCGGAGGAACTTATAGAAAAGGGCGAGGAAAAAGGCCAAGAAAAAAAGGCGATTTCCGTTGCGGTCAAGATGCTGAAGGCAGGCATGGCCCTTGATGTGATTGCAAACTTCACGGATCTTTCTATCTTGCGGATACAGGAGCTGAAGGCAACAGAGGGGCTTGCCTAAGCTGGGAAATGTCAGAGCTATTGTGCTTCGCACAAGGCCGCTCTGTCATACTGGCTTCCGAAGGGGAATAGAAGGCTGCTCACTGTTTTTCCGTGAGAAATCAGACTCTTAACTTTTTCAAAAGTCTATTGTTTCCCGACCTCCGTTGTGATAGGATGAGACTACAGCGCAGTAAGCGCGATATGTGGTTGCATCATAGGAGAAAACATGGAACAGCTTTCAACGATTTTTCTGGACTTTATCGCCTCCTGGGGATATGTGGCGGTGGGGGTGCTCATGGCGGCGGAGAATGCCTGCATCCCTATTCCCAGCGAGCTCATCCTGGGCTTTTCCGGGTACCTCATCTTTGCGGGGAAGATGCATTTTGCCGGGGCCCTCATCGGCGGCATGATCGGCGGCATGGCGGGGTCTATCTTTGCCTATCTCGTGGGCCACTATGGCGGCCGATCCTTTGTGGATAGCTATGGCAAGTACTTCTTCATCAAGAAGAGCCACGTGGATCTCGCCCAGGAGTGGTTCGACAAGTACGGCCTCAAGGCGGTGTTCTTCAGCCGTCTTCTGCCTGTTGTGCGCACGTTCATTTCCCTTCCTGCGGGCTTTGCCCATGTGGACATGAAGAAATTTCTGACCCTGACCTTTGCCGGATCGCTTCCCTGGACGGCCCTCATCCTCTTCGCCGGCATGATGCTGGGGGAGAGCTGGGAGATTCTTCTCTCCATCGGCCACGAGGCCAGCATCGCCTTTGTCGTCATAGCCGCCCTCGTCATCGGTGTGCTGTACATTCGCTATCGTCGCAAAAAAAAAGCACGTCTCATTGAGCAGACGGAGCTTGACTGAGAAATTGAGCACGAAAAAAGGAACTGCCGCGGCAGTTCCTTTTTTCGTGGGAGAAAAGCACTTCCTCACATATACTGATGGTACATGGTGACACCGAAGAGGGCGATGGCGATGATCATGGCGGCGATGCCAATGCGGGAGACAAGGGTCTGCCGCGCTTCGGAGAGCTTTGCATGACGCTGGACGTATGTCATGATGAGGGAGAGGGAGAGCATGGCGTACATGCCCCGGTTCAGATTGTCAAAGGCTCCCCAGCCCAGGATGCTCATGCCCAGGGTGAAGGCGATGACGAAAAGGAGCACATAGTCCTTCCCCGGCGGCTTCGGCTGCGGCGCCGTCTCCTGTTTCTTCGGTGCGATTTTATGCTGGATCTTCTTCGATTGCTTTGCCATGGGCGATTCCCTTTCTTTCTGCATTGTGATAAATTCCATTATATATGGTTGGACTTTGTTTTGCAAAAAATTTTCCGCAGAAAAGATAGTGTCTGCTTCGTGTACCCTGCACTCACCCCGTCTCCGCAAGCGACCGTGCGCTTATCTGCCT
>CAMCRT010000071.1 GCA_945877355.1 uncultured Mitsuokella sp.
TGAGTTTCATCAAATTATAATGGAAGAGTTTACACATAAACCTTGACACAATCACGGAAATCTGACAGAGGAAGCGCTGAGAGCCTGGCGCGAGGCGACGATACAGGACAACTTCATCTTCCAGCGGGTCATGCAGAACGTGAAGCTGTGCATTTGGCTATTGGAGCGAATCCTGAAAATCAAGATTCGCGAGATACGCTATCCCGAAACTGAAAAAAGCATCGACCTGCGACAGGACAGCAAATCGGTGCGACTAGATGTGTATGTCGAGGACGAAGCCCGGACGGTCTACAACATCGAAATGCAGACCACAAAAGGACGACAAGGCGAGCTGGCAAAACGGGCGAGGTACTATCAAGGGCTGATTGACATGGATCAGCTCACGCCAGGCATTCACTACACAGCGCTCCGCCCGACCTTCATCATCTTCATCTGCACCTTCGACCTGTTTGGACTGGGCGAAAGAATCTACACATTCCGCAATCACTGTATTGAACGTCCCGAAGTCGAGCTTGGTGATGAAACGCGAAAGATATTTGTCAATGCCAAGGGAAGCAAGGGCGCAGTCGATGAGGACTTCGAAGATTTCCTGAATTTTATCGAGGGGCAAGAGCCACACAGAGAAATCGTCAAGGAAATCGCAAGGGAAGTCGAGAATGTAAAGAATCGAAAAGAAATGAGGCGAGCATTCGTGACTAGGTATATGGAAAATCTGGAATATCGCCGTGAAGGTATTGAAGAAGGGCGTGCCCAGACCCTTCTGACCATGGCAAAAAATATGCTACGGAATGGCATGTCCTTGGAAACCGTTGCAAAGGTTGCAGATGTATCGGAGAAGGACATTCTTGATCTTGCCGCGGCCCACGGTGTCCAGCTTGGCTGCTGAGCAGGAGCACTGTTCCGTCGATAAAGAGGAGCGTTTCGTGAAGGCCTTTGCCTCGTGAAACGCTCCTTTTTGCAATCCGTCAGAAATCCATCGCTTCGGCTGATTTTGTACTAGATAATCTGCATAGGCCTCTTCTTACCCTGCTGTCTCCAGTCTTTTCTGGGTCATCCAGTAAAAGGGGATAGCTACCAGCTGGGCCAGGACAGATACGGCAATCATCGCGGGGAGGCTCCAGTCGTAGAGGAGGCCTGTCACCCAGCTGCCCAGGAACCAGAACACGCCGAAGGAGAGCTCGAAGGTGCCGTAGCCTGTGGCGCGGCTCTTCTTCGGCACCATGCAGGCCACGACGGCCTTCAGGATGGACTCCTGGGCCCCCATGCCCACGCCCCAGAGAGCGACGCCGAGGAAAAGAGCATAATGTCCGTGCATTCCAAAGAGGAAGATGGCGAAGGGTGCCGAAAAGAGTGTGGAGACCATGAGTGCACGCATGCCCACCTTGTCATAGAGGACACCAAAGATGAGGGCCGCCACCGCATCCACCAGCATGGCGAGGGCATAGACGAGGGGCAGCGTCTCCGTCGTGAGGAGCGTCTCCCCCGCCGCCCCCACGTAGGTGCGGGCAATGTGCATGGCCACGAGGGCATAGTCCAGAAAGCCGAAGGCAAAGCAACTGATGCCTGTGATATAGAGCCAGAAGGACCGCTTCCGCTGGAAGGGCACATACTCCTTCGCCTCCGGCTCGAATTCGTCAGGATTCGGGAACTTCCACCGGGTCAGGGCGAGGAAAAGAAGCGTCAAAAGCCCCGGAATCAGGAGCATGGCAAAGCAGAAGCTGTACCGCTCAAAGGTCGTGCCCTCCGTCCGGGCAAAGAGGATTGCGTAGAGAAAGACCGGCCCCAGGAAGGCGCCGATCTGGTCCAGCACCTCCTGCAGTGCAAAGCTCTTTCCCACCCCCTCCTGGGTGGCTGCAAAGGAGAGAATCGTGTCCTTCGCCGGCTTCTTGATGGACTTTCCCAGTCGCTGGAACACCAGCAGCACACAGGTCGCCACCCAGCCGTTTTCCCCCACAAGGGCGAGGGCTGGCACGCAGAGGATATCCAACACGTAGCCAAGTATCGTCATGCCCCAATAGCTGCGCGTCCTATCGGCAATGCGCCCGGAGATATACCGGAGGGAGTAGCCCACCAGCTCCCCCAGCCCCGCGATGAACCCGATGGCCCCCACCGACGCGCCAAGAATCGAAAGATACGCCCCGCGAATGCTGTCCGCGCCTTCATGGGGCATATCCGAGAAAAGGCTGACGATGCCAAAGAGCAAAATAAACACCATCGCCGTCGAAAGTGCTTTCCTGCTCATATTTCCCGCTTCCTTTCCCTATACAAAAGCCTACCCGCCATAACGCGCCAGCAGTCGCCGTACCGCAGTAAGATTCGAGAGTGCAAGGCACCGCGCCTCATTGATATCCCCACCAGAAACCGGACTGCTGCTAGAGACCCTGACACCCTCGCCAAAGATATCACGTATCGCTTCCTCAGTCGATTGAAACATTCACCCCACCGCCATTCACTTGATTTGAAATCTCACAAGACTGTTCTTTTCCAGCCCGGCAGCGAATCTATTGACATCTGGTATTTCACGTCAGACTTCCTCCAGCGAAAACAGACTGCCCTTCTCCGATATTACTTCAAATACAGCGAAAAGTCCATGAAAAAAATGAACATATATGCTATAATACTCACTAAGACAGAAGTGATACGAAACATGAGGAGGTGTGTCGATGTCGAAAAGAAAACTGACGGAAAAGGCGCTGAAGGCCTGGCACGAGGCGACGATACAGGACAACTTCATCTTCCAGCGGGTCATGCAGAACGTGAAGCTGTGCATTTGGCTATTGGAGCGAATCCTGAAAATCAAGATTCGCGAGATACGCTATCCCGAAACTGAAAAAAGCATCGACCTGCGACAGGACAGCAAATCGGTGCGACTAGATGTGTATGTCGAGGACGAAGCCCGGACGGTCTACAACATCGAAATGCAGACCACAAAAGGACGACAAGGCGAGCTGGCAAAACGGGCGAGGTACTATCAAGGGCTGATTGACATGGATCAGCTCACGCCAGGCATTCACTACACAGCGCTCCGCCCGACCTTCATCATCTTCATCTGCACCTTCGACCTGTTTGGACTGGGCGAAAGAATCTACACATTCCGCAATCACTGTATTGAACGTCCCGAAGTCGAGCTTGGTGATGAAACGCGAAAGATATTTGTCAATGCCAAGGGAAGCAAAGGCGCAGTCGATGAGGACTTCGAGGATTTCCTGAATTTTGTTGAAGGACAAGAGCCCCATAGAGAGATTGTCAAGGAAATCGCAAGAGAAGTTGAGAATGTAAAGAATCGAAAGGAAATGAGGCGAGCATTTGTGACTAGGTATATGGAAAATCTGGAATACCGCCGTGAGGGTATTGAGGAAGGCCGTAAGGAAGGATTGCGAGAAGGTCGTACCCAGACGCTTCTGGCGATGATCAAAAACATGTTACGAAGCGGTATGTCCTTGACAGCAGCTGCAAAAATTGCCAATGTATCCGAAAAAGAGATTCTTGATTTGGCTGCAGCGCAGGGTGTCCAGCTCATCTGACAGGGACCCCAGAGCAACCGATTGGATGAAAAAGAGCGTTTCGCGAGGCGATAGCCTTTCGAAACGCTCTTTTTTTACATCAAATCAAAATCTCAGCGCAGGGGCTTCTCCGATTTCTGTACCAAAAAGTCTCATCCCTATCGATTCCCCGAACCATCGCTGCCCTCGATCCCCCGCCATCCGCATCATCATGAATTCTTCTTTCCCAAAAGCCATGAAAAGGCCCGGCCTGTTCTGAGATCTGCATCGCGGAAGTGGTTGCCTTTGTTCCATTCCAGCGTCGTGTCTATCCCCTGGGACACGAGGTGTGCATGAATGCTTCGGATGTTTTCGCCGACGGTCGCCATGATGGGGTTCCTTGCCTTTTCCTCCTTGTCCCCGAGGCTGAGATATACCCGGGGGCATTTGATTTTCTGCGCCTGCACATAGTCTGCAAAGTCTGGGAACCATACGGAGGGCGAGGCGGCGGCGATGCCTGAAAATTTGTCCGTCTGATAGGCTGCCCACAGGGCAAAGAACCCCGCCAGGGAATACCCGCCGAGAAAATAGGTCTTCTCTGGCGCACTACACAGGGACAGCACCTCCGCCAGGGTCTTTTCTGCGCCGCCGCCAAAATTTTCCTTGCCGAAAACAGCAGGTGCCTCCCAGGGGGAGAGATCCCGGTTCCAGTCCTCCGCCTTCAGCGCCACGAGGGCGAAGTCCTCCGTTTCCTCCCGAATCCTCCGGACTTCGTTTTCCATGCCCTCCAGATCATGTTCATCCACCAGCTGGACAAGCACCTGCGAGGATGCAGGATTTCCATAGCGATATTCTTCCATAGGCACTCCTTTCGTGATTGTACTGATTGTAGCACGGTTATCTTGCAAAGGACAAGAATGAGAAAAAGCACGGAAACCGCAAGGTCACCGTGCTTTTGACTTGTATCACTCTATTTCATGCAGCGAGGGTCTCAGAGGGAGGCGCGGAAAATCGCTTCTGCGTCCTTCTCGGTCATTTCCTTGTAGCCGCTGGGGAAGAAAAGCGTAGCGCGAACCATGTCGGGAATCTGCTCCTCCGTTCCTCCGATATCCGAGAGGGTCACATGGACGCCGATTTCCTTCATCCAATCCTCGAGGGCGGCAAGACCAGCGTCTGCGATTTCCTTGTCGCTCTTGCCCTTTCCGTCCACATCCCAGACGTTCTTTGCAAAGCGGACGAGCTTTGCGAGGGCCGCGTCCTCGATGAAGCGGTAGTAGGCCGGCGACACGGCGGCCAGTGTCAGGCCATGGGTCGCGTTCGTCACAGCACCGACAGCCTGGCCCAGCATGTGCACCTTCCAGTCCCCTGCCTTGCCCTTCATGAGGAGGGAGTTCAGCGCCCAGGTGGCCGTCCACATGATATTGCTGCGGGCCTCGTAGTCCTCGGGATTCTTCACGGCAATGCGGCTGGCGTGGATGAGGCTCCGGAGGAGCCCCTCTGCCAGGTAGTCGCTGGTATTGTCGTCGTCGCCGGAGAAATACTGCTCCATGATGTGGCTGGCGATATCGAAGATGCCCGCCGTCATCTGCTTTTTCGGGAGCGTCATGGTGTACTTCGGATTGAGTATGGCAAACCGCGGCGCCATCATAGGGCTCGCGAATACGTGACCAATCTTCTGCTTCGTGGGAGGATTCGTGATGACGCTGCCCGTATTCATCTCCGAGCCCGTGCCTGCCATGGTGAGCACCACGCCCACGGGAAGTGTCTCGGCCTCCGGCTCCTCGCCGCGGATGTAGAATTTCTCCCAGGGGTCATTCTTCTCATGCACGGAAGCGGAGACCGCCTTTGCGTAGTCCACGACGGAGCCGCCGCCGACAGCGAGCAATAGGTCTGCCTTGTGGGCTCTTGCTCGCTCGATGCCCTCCCGGAGCTTCTCCGTCGTCGGATTCGGCATGACGCCCGCATCCTCGGCGACGTTCTTCCCCGCCTTCTTGAGGATCCCCATCACCTCATCGTAGAGCCCCGTCCGCTTGACGGATCCGCCTCCATAGATGAGGAGCACGTTCTTCCCGAAGCTCTTGAGCTCTCCCTCGAGCTCTCCCAGTGCCTCCGGACCAAAATGAAGCCGCGTCGGCGCACAAAAGGAAAAGTTTCCCAGCATATATATCATCCTTTCTTTTTAGCAATATAGCAGATCTCCACGCTCCTGTCTGTGTGCCCGGCACCAAATCATGCTGTTGCTGGGAGATTTTTCAATACGCGTGCGGGAATGCCACCGACGACAGTATTGGCGGGGACATCCTTTGCGACGACAGCACCAGCCGCGATGATGGCCCCATCCCCGACCGTCACGCCGGAAAGAATTGTCGCATTCGCCCCGACCCAGACATCCCGCCCGATATGGATGGGTGCTGCAATCAATTCCCTGCGCCGGGAAGGCCGGAGGTCATGATTGAGGGTCGCCAGCACGACATTATGCCCGATGAGTGCGTTATCACCGATGTATATGCCACCCTGATCCTGGAACTTGCACCCTGCGTTGATAAAGACGTTCTTGCCTATGTGGATGTTCTTTCCAAAATCCGAATAAAAGGGCGGGAAGAGGGCAAAGCCCTCGCCAGACTCTCGCCCGGTGAGCTTTGCAAACAGTGCAACAAGCTCCTCTGGCTCATGGTAGCTGCTATTCATCTCCACCGTGATTTTCTGCGCCTCACGCGAGCATGCCCGCATCGCCTCGATTTCCTCTGGCGACGACGCAATCCGCCCGCCATGGCTCCATTTTTCGAGCAATTTCTCGATTTGCATCGCTTGTCCTTTCCTACAGATACGATCCCCTTGCCCAAGGTTTTTCCCTTTGCAGCATACACCCGCCAAGCGTCACAAGAGCAGCTGGTATTGCATGCGCATTATGCTATATTTCATGCACCTTATTTCAGGTGTGCCTTGAAAAATGCCTCGAACTTATCAAAGGGAATCGCATTTTTCCCGCCGCCATCATAGAGATCCGTATGGTTCGCGCCGGGGACGATATAGAGCTCCTTGTCCTGCGAGCCGATTGCCTTGTAGGCATCCTCGCTAAAGTAGCGGGAGTGGGCCTTCTCCCCTGCAACGATGAGGGCAGGGGTACGCATTTCATCAGCACGCTGCAGAATCGGCATGTTGATCAGGGACAGCATGGCCGTATCCGCCCAGGAGCCCTGCGGGTTCGAGTTGATTGCCCGCGGATGATAGCCGCGTTTCGTCCGGTAGAACTGGGCATATTCCGCGATAAACTTCGGTGTCTCCGGCGTGATGTCCTTTTCCGGGTCAAGATTATTTGCCGGTATCACTGTGGCATACCCATTCTTTGCACTTTCCCAGCGAGCATTATTCATCTGCTCTTTCATCTTGTAGTGCGCCTCTGCCGACTGGGGCTCTGTGCGATCGTATTTCCCTTCCGGATCCATCGTGATTTCGTAGCCGTTTGCAGCGACGCGGGTCATATCGTACATAGTGCTGGTGGCAACGGCCTTGACCCGCGTATCCTGGATGGCATCATTGAGTGCAAAGCCGCCCCAGCCGCAAATGCCGAGGATGCCGATGCGATCCCTATCCACCATATCGAGAGAGCCAAGATAATCCACCGCTGCGCTGAAATCCTCCGTATTGATATCCGGCGACTCCATATTGCGCGGAAGCCCCGAGCTCTCTCCCGTGTAGGAGGGGTCAAAGGCCACTGTCACAAAGCCCCGCTCCGCGAGCGTCTGCGCGTAGAGGCCGCTCGACTGTTCCTTTACAGCACCGAAAGGGCCCGCGACAGCGATGGCCGGAAGCTTGCCCTCCGCATTTTTCGGGACATAGAGGTCTGCCGCCAGTGTGAAGCCGAACCGATTCTTAAACGTCACCTTGCGATGATCCACCTTGTCCGACTGGGGAAAAATCTTATCCCATGTCTGCTCCAGCTGGATTGTCTGCCCCGGCACGGAAATGGCGGCAGCATTTTCCGGCAATGCCGCCATTGCAGATGCGGTGAAGGTTGCCGTAAGAAGCGTTGCCATGACGGCTGCTTTCGCGAATTTTTTTGACATATTGCTCTTAAGCGTTTTCATTTTGATCTCCTTTACTTTTTCAAATGCGCATTCAAAAACGCAACGATGACCTCTTCAACTTCCGGCTGATTCCAGTAATGATCCGCGTGATCCGCGCCCTCGACCACGTAGCGCGTGGAGTCGATCCCCTTCTCCGTCAAAGCGTCGTGCAAAAGCTGTGTCTGGCTCGGGGAAACAAGATGATCCTTGTCTCCGTGCATGAGCAAGAACGGGGGTGTTTTCCTCGATATGTACGTCATCGGATTCGCCGCACGAGCGCTCTCCGGATCAGACTCGATGCTGCCACCCTTGCCGAACGGCGGAATACCGTTGACGAACAAGGCCTCTGACGCACCGGCGGAGCGATGGCTCTCCTGTATTTCCTGCGAGAAATCCGCGCCGACCTTCGTGAGATCCGACAACCCATAGATATCGATTGCTGCCTGCACATCGCTGCTCTGATCCAAATTTTCGCCGACGTCAAATTCTTTCACGCCGTTCGTCGTTCCGATCATCGCGGCATATAACCTCCCGCCGACTCTCCCATGACGGCAATACGATTCGGATCGATGTTGAACTCCGCCGCGTGTGCGCGCAAGTAGCGAATTGCCGCTTTGACATCCTGCACGGCCTCTTTGACCGTCCCATCCGGCACGACGCGGTATTCCACGCTTGCGACGACATATCCCGCCTCAGCTATATGCAGACGCTGCTGGATATAATTCGACTTCGGCGCAGCGATGAACCCGCCGCCCGTCACAAACACTACAGCGGGCACACGTTCGCTGCTCTCCGGCTGGAGAATATCCATCTTGAGGCGAGACCCGCTCCATCCAAAGACCTGCTTATACGTCACGTCAGGATGCTCCATGACGGCAGGACGGCTGATTTCAAACTTCAGGTGCTGGCTCGGGGCCGCCGCATCCGCAGACTGCACATATCCCATTGTGAGACCCGCGGCAAGGAGCGCCGCAACACATGCATATTTCATATTTCCTCCTGTAAAAACAGATAGCAGTTCCGATGAGACGCAGCTTGCTTCCGCCTGGCTTAGTGGCGTAAGCGAGCCACGATATGTGTAACGTCTCTCTCATCTGTATTCATTATATCGTCTTGCGGTGTTCGCTGCTAATTGTTATAATGCATATAATGTTATTCCTATTCTTCATAATTTGGAGGCAAGTATGGAAATCCGATCGCTTCGATACTTTCTCGCCGTCGCGCGGGAAGAGAACATGACCCGCGCTGCCAGCCTTCTTCATGTGACGCAGCCGACACTCTCAAAGGCGCTCAAGTCCCTCGAGGAGGAGCTGGGAAAGAAGCTCTTCACGCGAAAGGCCTTCAGCATACGCCTGACGGAGGAGGGCGCACTTCTTCGCGACCGTGCCGCAGATCTGCTCGATATGGCAGATCGGATTGAGAGCGACTTCCGCGCGATGAATGATGTGACGGGCGGCGACCTCTACTTCGGCCTTGCTGAGTCGTACCAGATCCGCTTCCTTGCTCGAGAGCTGCACAGCATGAAGGCAGATTATCCGAACCTTCGCTACCATATCACAAGCGGCGATACAGAGCAGCTTGCCGGGCGCCTTGACAGAGGTCTTCTCGACTTTGCCGTGCTTGCGGACGTGCCGGACTTTCACAAATACAAGGCGCTGAAATTCCCAGAGCCGGATATATGGGGCCTTGTCATGCCAGCAGAGGATCCGCTGGCACAGAAAGAAGAAATCCACTTCGATGACCTCGTCGGGCTCCCGCTCTTTTGCTCGGAGCAGGGCTGGTATGGTGCCATTGCCGAATGGAGTGCCGGCCGCTTCGACGAGCTTGCTCTGGAGGGCTCCTTCCGCCTCGCCTATAACGGCTCCATCTTTGTCAAGGAAGGTCTGGGCTATCTCCTTGCTTTCGACCGCATCGTCAACACATCCCCCGAAAGCTCCCTTGCCTTCCGCCCCCTCGCCCCACGCCTTGCCACGGACCTTTATCTCATCTGGAAAAAGCACCCCGCCTTCTCCCCCATCGCCGCCCGTTTTCTCGAACGCATCGAAAAGCACATGAAGACGACATGACCTGCCCGACGGCACACCCTCTATCTTTTACTTTTTCTCCTGAAAAGCGCTTTTCGGCTGGCCGCAGAGGGGGCAGACGTAGTCCTCCGGCTCCTCGTCCATCTCGCCCTCATGCTCGTAGCCGCAGACGGGGCAAATGTAGACTTTTTTGCCAGGCAAGGCAGGCGCTTCGGCTTTTTCGGGGTGCTTGACGAGAATCGATGCCATCAGCTCCCCGTGATGTCCTTCCTGCTTTGCAAACTCCTCCATGATGTCCGCGGCCTCCGCCATGCCCGCCGCACGGACCTTATCGGCCATGGCCTTGATCTGTTTCTCTCCGCCCCGCTCCGCCTTTTCCAGCGTACGGATCAGCCCCCAGAAATCCTGCGGATAACGTCCATGCATCAGCGCGTAGAAGCCCGCATGCTCCGCCTCCTGGTTGCCCGCCTCGGTCAGCGTCTCCACAATGTCATCATAGCCCTGCTCCTTCGCCAGGCGCGCGAGCGCGTAGTACATCATCACGCCGTTCGCCTCCGCCTGGGCGATCTGCTTCATCATCTGCTCGAGTTCCGTTCCCTTTGCCAGTCCGTAAATGCTCATTACTGATTCCTCCTAAGAAATACATCTTGCAAAACATCGCGTTGATTCATCAATAGTGCCTAGTATAATATGCAATTTCGATTTTGTCAAATATAATTTTGTTAAATTTTATTTGATTTCATTTCTATGTTTTGCTATGCTATAGGAAACGGAATGAAAAATGGAGGCACACTATGAAAGAAAAAGAAAACAATCCCCTGCTGCTCAAAAACCAGCTCTGCTTTCCCCTTTACGCCGCCGCCCGCAAAGTTGTCGCGGCCTACAATCCCTATCTGAAGGAACTGGGGCTGACCTACGCCCAGTACGTGACCATGATGGTGCTCTGGGAGGAGAAGTCCATCACGATGCACGAACTGGGAAAACGCCTCTTCCTCGACTCCGGCACGCTGACGCCCGTGCTGAAAAAGCTCGAGGAGATGGGTTGCCTGCGGCGCAGCCGAACGCCGGAGGATGAGCGCGTCGTTCTCGTGGAACTCACGGAGAAAGGCGCGGCGCTCCGCCAGGAGGCGGAAAAGGTCCCCCCCGCCATGGGCTGTATGATGCAGGAAAAAGGTCTCACCCTATCGCCCGAGGAAATCGAGCAGCTGAAAAGCGAGCTCTATCGCATTCTCCGCGCACTGGAAGATTGAGCATCTGCGGGATAAAGCACATCCAATGATGTACGGAAGTTCAAGCAGCAATCCCCCTAGCGCAACGAAAAACCACAGGGATCAAATGCCCTGTGGTTTTTCCGTTACAAAACTTTTTCCATGACGCGATCCGCTTTCACCCGCCATATCTCATGAGGATCCGCCGCACGGTGTCGAGGTATGACGTGCCGAAGAGATTCAGGTGGTTGAGGAGGTGGTAGAGGTTATAGATGTCGCGCCGATTGGCGTAGCCTGCCTCTCTCGGGATCACCTCATGGTAGGCCTCGTAGAAATCGGGCGGGAAGCCGCCGAAGAGCTCCGTCATGGCGAGGTCCGCCTCGTAGTGTCCGACGTAGACGGCAGGGTCGATGAACATGGGCTTGCCGTCACGGTCCGGCATGACATTCCCGCCCCATAGATCGCCATGGAGGAGCGAAGGGTTCGCAGGTTCGGTCAGGAGCTCCGGCAGCCGCGCCAAGAGATTCTGGCAGAGCCTCCTGTCCTCCGCGCTGAAATAGCTGTCCGCCATGCGCATCTGCGCGCCGAGACGCATATCGCGGAAGAACGAAATCCAGCTATCGGACGGCGTATTGCTCTGCTTCGTCGCACCGATATAGTTATCCTCATAGAATCCGTATGTGCCGCCAGGGACGAACGCCTCTGTCCGTGCCCGATGCAGCTGCGCGAGCGCGTGGCCGAGCTGCGTCCCGTAGTCACGAGCCCTCCCCCCGCTGCGCTCGTAGCGTAGGATCAAGAACGCCCCGCTCGTCCCTGCGCCAAGCCCCAGCACCTCCGGCACATTCGCCCCCGCCTCCTCGAGCGCCGCAAGCCCATGCGCCTCAGCGCGGAAGAAATCTGTCCCCACGCCTCGATTGCACTTTACGAAGATTTTCTCTCCGTTCGATAGCGAAAGACGGCTCGCCTCGTTAATATCGCCGCCGGATACGGGACTGCGATCGACGATTTTGACCTCTGCGCCGAATATTCCCTTGATGGTCTCACGGATAGACTGCTCCATGCTTCCTCCATTTATGCTTGTATACCCTTCTGCAATGTTCACACGCGATAGAGCTCCGGCCGCCGGAGGCTTGTGTAGGGCCTTTGGGCGCGGATTCTGCTGGACTCCCGTAAATCGATGTCTGCGAGCAGAAGCTCCTCCCCATCCCCGGCCCTCTCCAGGAGCTTGCCATTTGCATCGACCACGATGGACTCCCCCGAAAAGTCCATGGCCTCCTCCCGGCCGACCCGGGTGCACATGGCGACGGCCACGCTGTTCTGGAAGGCCTGGACGCGCATCTCCCACTCGAAGAGCTCCGACGGCTCCGCCTTTGTATTCACCACTGGCACCAATATGAGCTCCGCCCCCCGCAGGACCTCCGTGCGGATGCTCTCGGGATAGTGGCGGTCGAAGCACACGACGATGCCGATTTTCCCGAAGGGGGTATCAAAGACCTGGAAGCCCTCATCGGCGGGCGTGTAGTAGTCCTGCTCGTAGAAATACGGCGCCTCTGCCACGTGCACCATCTTCTGAAGGCCGAGGATTTCCCCCTCGGCGGAAATCAATAGGCTCGCGTCGTAGGCCTTTCCACCCTCCAAAAGGTAGATATTCGGCACCGCCATGATGTGGCGGGCACGGCACGCCTCGCATAGGACCTTGACCTCTGGGGAGTCCAGCGTCAAAAGATAGCTGCGGACATCCCTCTTTTCAAACTGCGGGAAAAACTCCGTCAGCTGCACCTCGGGGAAAAGAACGAGCTCTGCCCCCTGCCCTGCAGCCTGGCGGATATAGTCCACGCTCTTCCGAAGATTCTCCGCCATGCTCCCCGCATTTCCCATCTGCGCCAGTGCAATCTTCATATCGTCCATCCCTCCAGGAATTTTCACAGGACATTACAGCAAATTGCGCACCTCGTCGCAGGACAAATCTGTCACTACTGCCACATGCTCAACAGAGTCGCCCTTTTGGAGCATCTTACGTGCTACAGAAAGAATTCCTTCCTTGCGGCCCTCATCCAGTCCCTGATTTCTTGCGCTGGCATAGAAAGACTCTTGGTCGCGCAGAGCCATTTCTCTCTGGATATAGGCAAACCGCTTGTCCGGATCAAGAAAGAACTCGTTTTCAAATGCAATCGCATCATCGAGAAGCGGGTTTACACTTGCCATGTCTTCCATCTCCTTTTTCTTAAATTTCCCCGAAAAATATGCCGCCCAAGTATCTGCCTTGCGAATGTGGCGGATATCCTTGAAGCTGACCTTTGGCAACTCAACGAAATGAAAGACCATGCCCGAATTTTTCACATCAATCCGGTTGTCCCCATTCACATCCACAAATTTGCGCACCGTATGGTAGGAACCATACGGCACATCGGCAAACATCACATGCCCCGTATATACGCCTCCCATCATCGACATTCTTGCATTTCCATCTATATTCTACTCAAACTTCCCACATGCAAAATACCCAAAGTTCTTTGAAAACTGCATATCT
>CAMCRT010000072.1 GCA_945877355.1 uncultured Mitsuokella sp.
CCTGTGACCTTCGGGTTATGAGCCCGACGAGCTACCGACTGCTCCATCCCGCGATGTAGTCAGCACTTCTTTCTGACAAGGAATAATTATACGCATGTACCCTCCCCTTGTCAAGCATTTTTTTGATAAAAAGTCAAAAAAGACATCGCAGTACGAGAAAAACTGCGATGCCTTCCTATTATATGTTATATGGAGTCTATGGATTTCCCAAGAGGCCTTAGGAGTTTGCGACTGCCTCGGCCTGGCGCTTGACGCCATACTGCTTCAGGACGGTGGCGATGACGAAGTTCACCACGAAGAGACCGGCGAAGAAGAGGAGCGAGGTCTGGTAGCCATTGCCACTGGCATGGAAGTAGGACACGATGCTGGGCCCTGCGACGCCGGCGAGGCCCCAGGCCGTGAGGACCCGGCCGTGGATGGCGGAGAGCTGGCGGGTGCCGAAGATGTCCGAGAGATAGGCGGGCATGCAGGAGAAGCCGCCGCCGTAGCAGCTGATGATGAGGAGCACGAGGACCTGGAAGAGGATGGAGCTCGTCGTCAGGGAGAGCTGCCAGAAGGCAATGACCTCGATGGCGAAGAAGAGCATGTAGGTGCGGCCGCGGCCGAGGTAGTCAGAGACGGTGGACCAGAAGATGCGGCCGCCACCATTGAGGAGGCCGACGATACCCACGAGGGAGGCTGCAGCCGCCGGGCTCATGCCGATGACTTCCTGGGCCATGGGGGACGCGACGGCGAGGAGGCCGATGCCGCAGGTGATGTTGACGAAGAACACCCACCAGAGGGCGGCGAACTGCCAGGTCTTCGTGGCCTCCCCCACCTTCATGCCACGGACGACCTGCGTGATCTTCCCAGTAGCTTCCGGCTGCCTTGCAGGGGGCTTCAGGTAGAGGGCGGAGACGAACATGATGGCCATGTAGACGCAGCCGAGGATGACGAAGTTCTCCACGAGGCCGTAGGCCGCCACGAGGCGCTGCATGACGGGGCCCGCGATGAGTGCCGCGAAGCCGAAGCCCATGATGGCGAGGCCCGTGGCGAAACCGCGGCGATTCGGGAAGTACTTCACGAGGGTGGACACCGGCGTGATGTAGCCAATGCCGAGGCCGATGCCGCCGATGCAGCCGTAGAAGATGTAGAGGAGCGTCAGGCTCTGCACGGAGAGTGCATAGGCCGTGCCGAAGAGGCCGGTGCCGAAGAAGGCCATGGAGATGAGTCCGCTGACTTTCGGCCCCACCTTCTCCACGAAGCCGCCGAGGAGGCCGGCGGAGAAGCCCAGGAACAGGATGGCGAGGGAGAAGGTCCAGGTGGTCTCTCCCAAGGTGAAGCCCATGGCCTGCATGATGGGCCGGGTGAGGACGCTCCAGGCATAGACGCTGCCGATGGAGATGTGGATCCCGATGGCAGCGAGAGCGATAAGCCAACGATTTCGCATGAGTAAAACCTCCTGTGCGCGAGGCGCACAAATCCGAAGCCCTTGCGAAAACGAAAAGACCGTCTGCGCAAAAGCTTTGCCCAGACGGTCGGCGGTTCAAATCCCATGGTGCATGTGGTCAATTCCACGAATCCGTCAGCCCCATAAGACGTATTTATCTATCTGCCGTCATTCTATCAACAATAGCGATGGCTGTCAAGGGGCACCTTGGAAATTTTGAACCAAATAATTTTGTAGATTCGTTTGTATGTTTGTATGCTTGTATGCTGGTGCTTTAGAATAGGCCCGTGATCTTCCCGTGCTCGTCGATATCCATGCGCTCCGCTGCCGGATGCTTCGGCAGGCCCGGCATGGTGAGAATGTTGCCGGTGAGAGCGACGATGAAGCCGGCTCCTGCGCTGATTCTTAGCTCCCGCACGGTGACGGTAAAGCCTGTGGGACGGCCGAGGAGCGTCGGATCATCGGAGAGGGAGTACTGGGTCTTTGCCATGCAGACGGGCATCTTGTCGAAGCCCAGCTCCTCGATTTCCGCCAGCTGCTTCTTTGCCGCTGCCGTGAAGGTGACGCCGTCGCCGCCGTAGACCTCCCGAACGATGGCACCGATTTTATCCGGGATGCTGGCCTTCTCGTCGTAGATGAAGTGGAAATCCGCGGGCTTCTCCATGGCAGCGAGGACCTTCTCGGCGAGGGCCTTGCCGCCTTCGCCGCCCTTTGCCCAGACCTCGGAGAGGGCCACCTCGGCACCGAGCTCCTGGCACTTCTTCTCCACGAAGTCGAGCTCCTCCTTCGTGTCCGTGGGGAAGGCATTGATGGCGACGACAGCCGGCAGGCCGAACTTCTGCACATTCTCGATGTGCTTCGTCAGGTTCGCGAGGCCCTTCTCAAGGGCTGCCATGTCCACCTTGTCAAGCTCTGTCTTCGGCAGGCCGCCGTGCATCTTCAGGGCCCGCACGGTAGCGACGATGACGACCGCATCGGGGTGGAAGCCAGCGAAGCGGCACTTGATGTCCAGGAACTTCTCGGCTCCAAGGTCGGCACCGAAGCCTGCCTCCGTCACCACCACATCGGCGAACTTCAGGGCGAACTTCGTGGCCATGACGCTGTTGCAGCCATGGGCGATATTGGCGAAGGGGCCGCCGTGAATAAAGGCAGGGGTGCCCTCCAGGGTCTGCACCAGGTTCGGCTTGATGGCATCCTTGAAGAGGAGGGTGAGGGCACCCGTCACCCCCAGCTCCTTGGCGCGGATGGCCCGGCCCTCCCGGCTGTAGGCGATGACGATCTCACCGAGGCGGCGCTTCATGTCCGTGAGGCCGTCGGCCAGGCAGAGGATGGCCATCATCTCCGAGGCCACCGTGATGTCGAAGCCTGTCTCTCTCGGCACGCCGTGGGCCTTGCCGCCGAGGCCGATGACCACATTCCGGAGGGCCCGGTCATTGAGGTCCAGCACCCGTTTCCACACGACGCGCCGCACATCGATATCGAGGGCGTTGCCCTGCTGGATATGATTGTCGAGGCAGGCCGCCAGCAGGTTGTGGGCCGTGGTGATGGCGTGGAAGTCGCCCGTGAAGTGGAGGTTGATATCCTCCATGGGGACCACCTGTGCATAGCCGCCACCAGCGGCTCCGCCCTTCATGCCGAAGCAGGGGCCGAGAGACGGCTCCCTGAGTGCCACGGCCGTCTTTTTGCCGAGGGCAGAGAGGGCATCGGCGAGGCCGACGCTCGTGGTGGTCTTGCCCTCCCCCGCCGGCGTCGGATTGATGGCCGTCACGAGGACGAGCTTGCCATTTGGGTTCCCCTTGACTCGGTTCCAGGCGTCAAGCGTCACCTTCGCCTTGTACTTCCCGTAGAGCTCCAGCTCTTCCTCCGTGATGCCAAGCTTTGCGGCAATGGCATCGATCCGCTCCATCTGCGCTTCCTGCGCAATCTCCACATCCGTCTTCATAGGGCTCTCCTTTCAACACTATTCAATCATCAATATCCAAATGCTTTTTCATTTGAAGAAGCATGTCTGGAAGCTCATCAAAGATAACTTCTACAATGATGTCCCAATTCGTATCGTCATAGTCATGAACAAGGCGATGGCGTAGACCTGAAATCATGGACCAAGGAATATCATCATGTTCTTTCTTATACTCTGCAGATAATTGATATACATGTTCCCCAATGTTATAAAGTGGCGTCGTAACAAGCCACTGTAGGGAAACGTCTGATACAACAGCTTCTTTTGTGACCTTGTGATCTGCAATATAAGCTGTAAGAGCCTTTGCATACTCATATATTTTGCGCAAGCGCTGCTTATCGGAATACTTCATGCAACAAGTACCTTATCTCGCATGACTGCATTGTAAAATGGCGTGCCAACATTTATCTCGCTGATTTCAAAAACGTCGACATCCTTTTGAAGGAGCTCCCGCAAATCCTCGCCGAAGGCAAAAATCCGCGTGCGCTTGAAATTTTTTCCTCCCATCACGAGAAAATCCAGGTCGCTGTTTTCGTCCGCCTCGCCCCGGGCATAAGAACCAAAGAGATACACCGCATCGATTGCATAGGCTTTCGCAAGCGGCTTCACAATAGAGGCGATTTTATCCAATGTAAAAATCTCTTTTTTCATGGGAGTTGCCTCCTTTCCTGCTTCATTTCCTTGCAGAAAACGTGATATGCTCGAATAGCTCCATCGGGGTCGTGAGGAGCAGTTTGGCGCCGTGCTCCAGGAGCTCCTCTTTCGGGCGGAAGCCCCATAGGACGCCTACGGGGAAGAAGCCGGCGTTCTTTGCCGTGTCCATGTCGACGCTCGTGTCGCCGAAGTAGGCGACATGGTCGGGCGCCACGCCAAATTCCTTTGCCATGGCAAGCACCTTCGTGGGGTCGGGCTTTCGCGGGAGGCCGGGCTTGTCACCGGCGACGCTTTGGAACATCCCCTTGGGGAAAAGCGCCCCCACGATGTCCTCTGCGGCGGACTGGTGCTTGTTCGTGCAGATGCCCAAGGGGATATTCTCACTCTGGAGCTTATCCAGCATGGAGAGAATGCCCTCGTAGGGGCGGGTCTTATCCAGTGTCTTTTTCGCGTAGATGCCCTTGTACTTTTCGAGGGCCTCCTCCACGAAAGCCGCGTCCTCCCCCTTTTCCTTCGGGAGGCACCTTTCTATGAGCTTTCGCGACCCATTGCCGACGAAGTAGCGATAGGCATCCCGCCCATGGGTGGGAAAGCCGTAGTCCTCCAGCATCCGGTTGGCACTGTCCGCCAGATCGTCGAGGGAATCCACGAGGGTGCCATCGAGATCGAATATTGCAGCCTCATACGTCATGTGGTCTGCCTCCTCTTGCAAATGCCTTGTCTGTTCTCCTTCCATTGTACCTTTCCCCCTTCCTGCCGTCAATACAAAAGCCAATACACATATCAATTCCTATAAATAATTATTGCTATTTATTGGAAAGGGGCTTATACTAAGGACAATAGTACTTGTAGTTACTGATATTTTGTTCTCTGTGTATCTATCGTCTATCAAAGCTTTTCTTCTAAGGCAAAGGAGTGCATCCCCTTGGAGCTAGAAAAAATCTTTACCTGGATCATCGACCACGTATCAGACGGCGTCTACATCGTCGATCCCGATCGCAAAATCCTATACTGGAATAAGGCGGCGGAGGAAATCACCGGCTACACCGCAGAGGAAATGATGGGCTGCAACTGCCAGCACTCGGGCCTCAACCATGTGGATATGGATGGCAACCACCTGTGCTGCTCCGGCTGCCCGCTTCTCGCGACGATTCACGAGGAGATGCGCCACGACGGCAAGGTCTTCGTCCTCCACAAGAACGGCTACCGCCTCCCCATCAAGACCCAGTTCTACCCCATCAGCGAGAAGGGCAAGGTCGTCGCCGCGGTGGAAATCTTCCGTCCCGCCTCCCAGAAGGTCTACGATGACGATCTCATCGAGACGCTGTCCGGTGCCGCCATGCACGACCAGCTGACGAATCTGCCGAACCGCCGCTATCTGGAGGACTTCCTGAACTACAAGATCCTCGAGAGCTCGAAGTTCAAGCAAAAGCTCTGCGTGGCCTTCGGCGACATCGACCATTTCCGGGACTTCAACAACACCTACGGCCACGACGCAGGCGATGCGGTGCTCCAGAATATCGCCACCAGCATCCGCAACAACCTGAAAAACGAGGACAGGCTTTGCCGCTGGGGCGGAGAGGAGTTCATCTTTGTAGGCTTTGTCCACTCGGGTGAGGATGCCCGGGCTCTCGGCGAGCGCCTGCGGAACCTCGTCATGAACACCTCCATCATCCACGAGGGGGAGCGGCTCTCCGCCACCATGTCCATCGGCGTCACGCTTCTCCAGCCGGGAGACACGACGGAGACGCTTCTGAAGCGGGCCGATGCCCTCATGTACCAGAGCAAGCAGGGCGGACGAAACCGCGTCACAGCCGACTGCTAAAATGCATAAGAATAGCCCCAGGCTTCCAATACACGGAAGCCTGGGGCTTTCTTTATAGAAATATGTTTTTACCGATTGTCACTTCGCCATGAGCTTTGCCACCTTGCCCGCAAAGTCCACCGGGTTCTCCGGCAGGATGCCCTCGATGAGGAGCGCCTGGGTATAGAGAAGGTCGCAGTAGTCCTTGAAGTCCTGGCTGTCCTTCCCGGCACTATGGAGAGACTGGAGCTTCGTAAAGAGCTCGTGGTGCGGGTTGATCTCCAGGATGCGCTGGGCCTTGAAGAGCGGATTCTTCATATCGGCGAAGGTCTGCTCCATGGAGAGCGACGGGCCCGCCTCATCCGCCACGAGGCAGACGGCAGAGGACTTCAGACGACTGGAGACCTTCACATCGCTGACCTTGGCACCGAGGGCTTCCTTGATATCCTTCAGGAGATCGTCGTTCTTCTTCTGGATGTCCTCCGTCTCCTTCTTGACCTCCTGGCTCTCGGCATCGTCGAGGCCGAGATCCCCGCGGCTGATGGAGTGGAAGGGCTTCTCCGCGTAGGTCCGCAGCGACTCGATGGCGAACTCGTCCACCGGGTCCAGGAGATAGAGCACCTCGATGCCCTTGTCCCGGAGCGTCTCCATCTGGGGCAGCTGCTCGATGGTCTCCTTGTCCTTTGCCGTGGCGTAAAAGATCTTCTTCTGGCTCTCAGGCATGCGGTCCACATACTCCTGGAGCGTGACGAGCTTGCCGTCCTTCGAGCTCATGAAGAGCAGGAGGTCCTTGAGCTTGTCGATGGTATCGCCACCGGAGTACATGCTGTTGTAGACGCCGATTTTGAGGGACTTGCCGTACTCATTCCAGAACTTCTCGTAGTCCTCCCGGCTATTCTTAAGCTTCCGGGCGAGGGACTTCAGGATGTTCTTCTCGAGGGCCCGGCCGATGGCCTTGAGCTCCCGGCTCTGTTGCAGGAGCTCCCGGGAGATATTGAGTGAGAGGTCCGGCGAGTCCACGAGGCCCTTCATGAAGCGCAGGTAGTCCGGCAGGAGGTCCTTGCACTTGTCCATTATGAACACGTGGCGGCTGTAGAGCTGGAGGCCCGGCTCGTAGTCCTGCTGGTAGAGGTTGAAGGGGGCGTGGGCCGGAATCTCCAGGAGCGCCGTGTACTCCACCGTGCCCTCTGCCTTCGTGTGGAAGATTTCCATGGGCTTATCCCACTCATGGAACTGGTGCTTGAAGAACTCCGTGTACTCCTCTTCTTTGATATCGCTCTTATTGCGCGTCCACAGGGGCTGCATGGAGTTCAGAGTGCGGACCTCGGTCCTCTTGATTTTCTCCGCGCCCTCGATTTCCTTGCCATTTTCGTCCTTCGGCGTCTCCTCGACCTCGAAGTTCATCTTGATGGGGTAGCGCACATAGTCACTGTACTTCTTCACGAGGCTCTGGAGCTTGTAGGTGTCGGTGAAGTCCTCCTCCGCCTCGTCGCCCGTGAATTCCTTCTTCAGCTGGATGGTGATGGTGGTGCCACGCCTATCCTTTTCGGCTGGCTCAATGGTATAGGAGCCGTCCGCCGTGGACTCCCAGCGCCAGGCCTCGCTCTCCCCTGCCTTCTTCGTGAAGATGGTGACTTTCTCCGCCACCATGAAGGCGGAGTAGAAGCCGACGCCGAACTGGCCGATCATGTCCTTGTCCGTCACGTCCTGGCCGGACTCCTTCGCCTTCTTGAGCTCCTCCAGGAACGCCTTCGTGCCGGATTTCGCGATGGTGCCGATGTTTTCCACCAGCTCCTCCCGGTTCATGCCAATGCCGTTGTCGCTGATGGAGAGGGTCTTCCCCTTGGCATCCGGCACCAGGAAGATCTCAAAGCTCTTGTCGTCCCCCAGGATGTCCTGGTTCGTCAGGCTCTCGAAGTGGAGCTTGTCGATAGCGTCTGATGCATTCGATATGAGCTCCCGCAGGAAAATCTCGTGATTTGTGTAAATGGAGTGAATCATCAAATCGAGAAGCTGGCGCGTCTCGGCTTGAAATTCATGGGTTTCTTTAGCCATATTGTCTCTGCCTTTCGTCTATTCTGGCACTCTCAAGTCATGAGTGCTAATCTAAGTGATACTATACAACGAAAAAGGCAAAATGTCAAAGTTTTTTTATCCCGTGACAAATGCATCCGCGATTTCCCCATGAAAAAAGCCCCACCAATCGGTGGGGCTCTGTGAAATCCTGGTATTTGTATTAGCCGAGGATAACGAGGGAATCGCCAGCCTTGACAGCGTCGCCAGCGTTGACGTTGATGCCCTTGACCGTGCCAGCAGCATCAGCCGTGATCTCGTTCTGCATCTTCATGGCCTCGAGGATGAGGAGCACGTCGCCAGCCTTGACAGCCTGGCCTGCGGAGACCTCGACCTTGACGATCTTGCCCGGCATCGGAGCATCGATGGAGTGCTCGCCAGCGCCAGCAGCGGCCTTCGGTGCAGCAGCGGCCTTCGGAGCCGGAGCTGCCTTCGGTGCAGCGGGAGCAGCAGCCTTCGGTGCAGCAGCCGGAGCAGCGCCTGCTGCCTTTACTTCCTCGACCTCGACTTCATAGGACGTGCCATTGACAGTGATGTTGAACTTTTTCATTTGCTATTCCTCCAAATAGTTGCCTGTATCTAAAGCTTAGCGTCTGCCACCGCGCGAGGCCTGAGCCCAGAGCTCGCTGCGCTTGATGCGGACGGCGACGACCTTGTTTCCCGTCATCGCCTGGACTGCGGCGGAAATGACTGCCACAACCTCAGGGCTGACGTCTTTTGCACTCGTCTTCATTGTAATCCCCCTAAATCAAAGCGGAATGTTGCCATGCTTCTTGGCGGGACCCACTTCACGCTTGCTTGCAAGGGCATTGAGCGCCGTGATGATGTACGGACGCGTCTCGCTCGGCTCGATGACCATGTCCACGTAGCCGCGCTCTGCCGCCTTATACGGCGTTGCGAACTCCTCCACGTACTCGGCCGTCTTTGCGTCCTTGTCCGGATCCTTGCGGAAGATGATGTTCGCTGCACCGGCAGGGCCCATGACAGCGATCTCAGAGGTCGGCCAGGCCATGACCTGGTCAGCGCCGAGCTCGCGGCAGCACATGGCGATGTAGGAGCCGCCGTAAGCCTTGCGGGTGATGACCGTGATCTTGGGCACCGTGGCCTCGCTGTAGGCATAGAGCATCTTTGCGCCGTGGCGGATGATGCCGTTGTGCTCCTGGTTGACGCCCGGCAGGAAGCCCGGCACGTCCACGAGGTTCACGAGCGGGATATTGAAGGCATCGCAGAAGCGGATAAAGCGGGCGCTCTTGTCGGAGGCATCCACGTCGAGGCAGCCTGCCATGACATTCGGCTCGTTGGCGATGATGCCGACCGTGCGGCCATCGAAGCGGGCGAAGCAGCAGATGATGTTCTTCGCGAAGTGCTCATGCACCTCGTAGAATTCGCCATTATCGACGATGGAGCGGATGACGTCCTTCATGTCGTACGGTGCATTCGGGTTATCCGGGATGACCGTGTTGAGGCTCTCGTCCTGACGATTCGGATCGTCGCCGGTCTCCACGATGGGAGCCTCCTCCATGTTGTTGCTGGGGAGGAAGGAAAGGAGATAACGGATCTGCTGGATGCAGTCCTCCTCGTTCTCGGCTGCGAAGTGGGCGACACCGGAGCGGGAGTTGTGGGTCATAGCACCGCCGAGGGCCTCTGCCGTCACATCCTCAGCCGTGACGGACTTGATGACCGCCGGGCCCGTGATGAACATCTGGCTCGTGTTCTTCACCATGTAGATGAAGTCGGTGATGGCCGGGCTATAGACAGCGCCGCCTGCGCAGGGTCCCATGATGACGGAGATCTGCGGGATAACGCCGGAAGCCGCCGTGTTGCGGTAGAAGATGCCTGCGTAGCCGGAGAGGGCATCGACTGCCTCCTGGATACGGGCGCCGCCGGAATCGTTGATGCCGATGCAGGGCGCGCCCATCTTCATGGCAAGGTCCATGACCTTCCAGATCTTGTGGGCGTGCTTCTCGCCGAGGGAGCCGCCCTCGACGGTGAAGTCCTGCGCGAAAGCGTAGACGAGACGGCCGTCAACGGTGCCATAGCCCGTGACGACGCCCTCGCCCGGCAGCTCCTTCTTCTCCTGCCCGAAGTTCGTGCAGCGATGCTTCATGAACATGTCAAGCTCGACGAACGTGCCCTCGTCAAAGAGCAGGTTGATGCGCTCCCGCGCCGTCATCTTGCCCTTTGCGTGCTGCTTGTCGATACGAGCCTGGCCGCCGCCCTGCATGATATGCTCTTTCTTGGCATTCATCAGAGCGATTTTTTCCTGAACAGTAGCCATGTATGTACCTCCTATGGAATGCTTTTTCCATCTACCCTATTTTGCATGAATTGACGGAAAAAAGCAAGTATTTTTCGCCTCTCCCGCAATCAGTCGCGCTGGCAGAGCTCCAGGAGGACGCCATGGGTGGCTTTCGGATGGACGAAGGCGATCTTTGCGCCGCCAGCACCCTTGCGGGGCTTCTCATCGATGAGGCGCACGCCCTTTTCCTTCAGGTCAGCGAGGGCATTCTCGAGGTTGTCGACGCGGAGGGCGATGTGCTGGATGCCGCCGCGACCGCCGTTTTTCTCGATGAACTTTGCAATCGGGGAAGAGTCCTCCGTTGCAGCAAGGAGCTCGATTTCGCTGCCATTCGGCGTCGGGAAGAAGCCCGTGGTGACCTTCTGCTCTGCCACCGTCTCCTCACCGTTATTCGGGAGGCCAAGGGCATCCGTGTAGAACTTGCCGACCTCGCCAAGATCTCCGACAGCAATACCAATGTGATCGACACCTAGAACCTTGAACATATAGATTCCCTCCTAAAAGTATGAATCATATTTGTGGGAAGCGCACCACATGCCCTTCCCAAGCTTTGACTGCCAAAGCCGCTCCCTGCCCGCGGGCAGAGACGGCAACTGCAGCTTATTTCAGCATTTCCTTCAGAAGCTCGCCCACGACCGTGTAGGGGTCTGTCTCGTGGTTCTGGAAGGACTTCACGTAGCCGTCAAGCCGACCGTTTTCCACGATCTGGCCCTTGATATGGGCGTTGATGCGGGCATTCAGGATATCGAGCATCTCATCCCGGGCACGGCGGGTGCGGCGGCGATGGAGCTCGCCGTTTTCCTCGATGAAGGCATGGTGTTTCTTCGCGAGCTCTATGAGCTCGTCGATGCCCTCATTCTGCATGGCGACGACCTTGTGGACGGGCGGACGCCAGTAGCCGGGGGCCGCCTCCTCGTGCTTCGTCACATTGAGGTGGTGGAACTGGTTCGCTATGGCCTCCTCCGTCGCTGTGCGGGCCTGCATCATGCTGCCGGCATCGAGGTCGAGCATCATGTTGATTTCCCGCACCAGCTTGTCGGCGCCGTCCAGGTCGCTCTTGTTGATGACGAAGAGGTCGCCGATCTCCAGGATGCCCGCCTTTATGGCCTGGATATCATCGCCCATGCCGGGGATGAGGATGACCATGGTGGTGTCCGCTGCCTTGACGATGTCCACCTCGGACTGGCCCACGCCCACGGTCTCCACGATGATGAGGTCCTTGCCGAAGGCATCCATGGCCTTGACGGCATCCGCCGTCTTGTGGGAAAGGCCGCCGAGGCTGCCCCGGGTGCCCATGCTGCGGATGAAGACGCCCTCGTCGAGGGTGAGCTCATTCATGCGGATGCGGTCGCCCAGGATGGCGCCGCCCGTAAAGGGGCTCGTGGGATCCACGGCGATGATGCCGACGGTCTTGCCCGCCTTGCGGTACGCCCGGGCAATCTTGTCCGTCAGCGTGCTCTTGCCCGCCCCTGGAGGTCCTGTGATGCCCAGGACATAGGCGTGTCCCGTATGGGGGTACAGCTCCTTCATGATTTCATTGGCTTCCGGGTACTCATTCTCGATGGCTGTGATGGCCCGGGAAAGCGCCAGCCGGTTTCCTGCGAGAAGCTCCTTTGCAATATCCAAACAGATCCCCTCCTTTCATTGTCAACTTTCGTATAAGACTCTGTTTACCCAGCTAGAAAAATAGTGTTGGAAGGATAAACCATTTCACCTCCCAACACTACCATTCCAGCGTAATGGCTTACGCCTTGACGTTTGCCTTAATGAAGTCGACGACAGCAGAGGTCGGCGTGCCTGGCGTGAAGACCTCGGCAATGCCAGCCTTCTTCAGGGCAGGGATATCCGTCTCAGGGATGACGCCGCCGCCGATGATGAGCACGTCCTTCATGCCCTTCTCGCGGACGAGGTCTACGACCTTCGGGAAAAGGTGCGGATGAGCACCAGAAAGGATGCTCATGGCGATGACATTGACATCCTCCTGAAGGGCAGCCTCAGCAATCTGCTCCGGCGTCTGGCGAAGGCCCGTGTAGATGACCTCAAAGCCAGCGTCTCTGAGGGCGCGAGCGACGACCTTTGCGCCGCGATCATGTCCGTCAAGGCCCGGCTTTGCAACGAGAACTCTTATTTTCTTTTCCATTTTCATTTCCTCCAAGCTATCAAGAACGTATCGGACTCATCGCGCCCAGGCGCAGGAGAAAATCTCCCGCGCGGACGCTCTAAGCTGATTACAGGCTGACGTGTGCCTCGTACTCGCCAAAGACGGAACGCATGACGTTGCAGATTTCGCCGAGCGTTGCGTAGGTCTTGACAGCTGCGAGGATATGCGGCATGAGGTTTTCCTTCTCGTCTTCGCAGGCGGCCTTCAGGTCCTTCAGAGCGGCCTCGACGGCAGCGTTGTCGCGCTTTGCCTTCATGGCCTCGACCTTTGCCTTCTGCTTCTCGCCGACGGAAGCGTCCACCTTCAGGAGGTCCTTAGGCGGCTCCTCGTTCTCTGCCTGGAACTTGTTGACACCGACGATGGTGCGGGCACCGGACTCGACATCCATCTGCCACTTGTAGGCACTGTCCTGGATCTCCTTCTGGATGTAGCCCTTCTCGATGGCTGCGACAGCGCCGCCCATCTCGTCGATCTTCTTGATGTAGTCCCAAGCTTCCTTCTCGATGGCGTTCGTCATGGCCTCGACGTAGTAGGAGCCAGCGAGCGGATCGATGACATCGGCAAGGCCGGACTCGTAGGCCACGATCTGCTGGGTGCGCAGTGCGATCGTCACGGATTCCTGGGTCGGAAGCGCAAGGGCCTCGTCGCGGGAGTTCGTGTGGAGGGACTGGGTGCCACCCATGACAGCTGCTGCCGTCTGCAGGGCAACGCGGACGATGTTGTTGTTCGGCTGCTGTGCGGTGAGCATGGAGCCTGCCGTCTGGGTATGGAAGCGGAGCATCATGGATTTCGGCTTTTCCGCATGGAAGCGCTCCTTCATGACCTTTGCCCAGATGCGACGGGAAGCGCGGAACT
>CAMCRT010000073.1 GCA_945877355.1 uncultured Mitsuokella sp.
GATAAAGGTCATCCCTTTTTATTGCAACCCCACCGAGTATTATTTTACACTAAGGTCACTCCCATAAAAAAAGCTCCCAAAGCTGGGAGCTTTCTGTCAGTGATTGATGAGGCGGGAGCCTCGCTTGACCTTGCGCGCACGCTTCTCCTGGTAGAGGGCCTTGTCGGCGAGCTCCATGAGATGCGGCAGAGCTATCGTCTGCCCATGGGGCACGACGGCCGCACCGATGCTGACCTGGATGTCGTAGGGAAGGTCATGCTGGGCCACGAGGGAGGCGAGGGCCGAGCGGATGGCCACCTTTGCCCCGAGGACCTCCGGCTCGGACTGGCACTCGCCGATGACGAGGAACTCGTCGCCGCCGAAGCGGGCCGGGAAGAAGGAGTAGCCGGGCTTCCATCGGGACTCTGCCACGCGGAGCGCATCCGCGAGGACGCGAAGGGCCCGGTCGCCCTCCATATGGCCGAAGGTATCGTTGATGCCCTTGAAGTCATCGAGATCCATCATGAAGAAGAAGAGCATCCTGTCGGGAAGCGGATTCTCCAGTTTCCGGGCCAGGAAATTCATCATCTCATTGCGGTTCGCCAGCTGGGTCAGCGTATCCTTCGAAATGAGGCTCTCCAGGAGCAAGAGATACGTAAAGACCACAGAGGATGTCATGGCGTAGCACATCATAGGCACCGTCCAGAAGACCACCTGCAGCATGGATGCGATCGTCGGCGCGATGGCAAAGAGGGCAAAGGACATGTAGAGCGTCCGCTCCTCATAGTGATGCAATGCATAGCGGAAGCACCGCCAGCTGGCATACATGACATAGACGATCGGCACGCCCAGCAGGAGGCAGTAGGACACATTGAGGAAATTGAACTCCTCCATGTGCGCCAGGTCAAAGCCCGTGCCATAGTAGAGCGTGAAGCCGAAGCAGGTCAGGATGATAGGAACCTGCACCCGCCAGCGATGCTGTCCCCGCAGGATCGCATCCTCATGGACCATGCCCTTGCAGAAGCAGAACCACTGATAGCCGGCAATCGTTATCAAAATGACATTGATCGTCGTGGCGATATAATTTATCGTCGGCGTGACGGACTCCGGGTACGCCTGGATCCAGACCCAGGCAGAATCCTCGATGAAAACGCCAATGAGGACGCCGATGAGCCGCTTTAGGGACGAAAAAGAGGTCGGAAGATTGACGCCGAAAGAACTACGATAGAGAATGATTCCCATGATAAAGATACACGCCGCGTTTCCGAGGGTATACGATACAACGTATTCGGTCTCGCTTGCTAGATCCATGGTTTTTCCTCCTTTCTCGACGGGACATACACCCCGAGGGGGAGAATGCACCTGCCGCATTAGGCGGTGCAACGACCTGTGAAAAACGAAATTTCATTTCGCCTGTCTGTCCCCACCATACGCATGGCAGGGATAAAGCCATACAGGATGACCTCTCCCTTAGGGCGAAATGAATTCTCGTTTGCACTCCTCTGCAGTACACCTGTCGATTGTGCAACGCCTTTCTCTTAGTATACACCAATAAAAGGAAATTGCATAGGCCTTTTGGGTAAAATTTTACACCATTTTGCAGAAAAATTACTGCTTGCTTTGTTCCTTTTTCTGCTCCTCTGCCGCCTTCTGCTGCTCTGCCTTCTCCTTCTGCACCGTCTCCCAATCCTTCTGGGAAATTTCCTTCAGATAGTCCTCCGGGATGGCCCGGAAGCCCTCCGGCGACACTTTATCGTATTTCGCATACCAGGCAAGGGCCACCCCATGATCATTCATCTGGTCGTAAATTTCCGCCGTCAGGAGAAGCGCGGTCGCATTCTTTTCATCGAGGGAGACCGCCTGCTCTGCCGCCTGGGCTGCGCCTGCCGTGTCCCCTGCCATGCGCCTTGCATCGGCGAGGTTGAGAAGATTATTCGCATTCGTCCCATCGAGGCTCACGGCCTCCTCCGCTTCGGCTACTCCGTCCGTATAGTCGCCAAGGGCCGCCTTCGCCCGCCCCCGCACGGAGAGGGCCGCCGCTCTCTCCTTGTCCGTGAGGCTTTCCAATGCAAAGACCCTGGCAATCTGACGCAGAGCCTGCTCTGGCGCCCCCGCATCCACAAAGGCGTCGGCGCTCTCCGTGAGCTTTTTCACGGCCTTGTCGTCCTTCGGCTGTGCCGCCGCCCGAGCAGCGGCAAGCTCCTTTTGTCGCGTCTCCTCCCTCTGGCGGAGCGCCGCCCGCGCCCCCGTCTTTTCTTCACTAGCATAGGCCGCCGCCACAAGGCTCTGAAGCTTTTCAAAGCGTCCCGTTTTAGCGACAAAGGTCCTAAGAGGCCCATAGATTGCGTCTGCCGTCAAAAATTCCTGGGTCTCCGGGCGGAAATTCCAGCCCTGGATAGAGTCATAGTCATGGAAGGCCTTCGCGAGGCCCCCGGCCACGAGATAGGCATTTTCTGCCGTATCGTCATAGTCGTAGCTTGTCCAGTCCACCGTGAGGAGCGGCACATTATCGATGCAGATGGTCTTGCCGCTCTCGATGGTCACGTGGCCCGCACCGTATTCCGTCATCATCTTTGCCAGACGCTTTTCCCGGAGGGAGGTCTCCGGATGGTCGGAGAAATTGTCCTCGCCGATCTTGTCCGGATCCTCATACTCGTTCGTATCCCGGGTCTCGTAGGTCATGTAGTAGGCCATGCGGGCCATGGCCGCCGCAGGGCCGCCGGGGTTGAAGCCTGCATCTGTCATGAGGAGGAAGCCGCCCGCATCCGCCTCATACTCGGAGGGGAGGGTCACATTCTTCGCGATGGCATAGCCTGCGAGACCGTTGAGCTTGTTCCAGTCCATGGCCCCCGTCTGCATGTTGAGGAAGGTCATGCCATAGTAGGCAGCCATGGCCTTGGCGTAGTCCTTCGCCGCATGCTGCCGTATGCCGTGGGTCATCTCATGGGCGAGGACTGCCGCAATCTCATCCTCATTGAGATGGAGCACCCGCACGAGGCCCCGGTTTATGCTGATGTAGTCCGTGGGATAGCAGGAGGCATTGAAGATGGAAGAGTCATTCACCTGCCAGGAAAAGGGCAGGGAGTTCGCCGCCAGGGCATAGTCCCCGGTGGATATGAGCCGCGTCATGATGGAGTCCACGAGGGCCGTGTCATTGCCATTGGCATCCCGTCCATTTTCCCGGGCATCCGCATAGCGGCTCCGCACCTGCTCGATGGGGTCCGCCCCGTAGGCAAGAAGCGAGGAAAGAGTGGACTGGTACGCCGCATAGACCCCAAGCGCCTGGGCAGCAATCGCCCAGGCATCCGCCGCCAATGCGCGACCGGGTACAAACAGCGTCAGCAGCGCAAAGAGCACCGCAACGGCAAGCAGCTTTCCCATACGAGTAAATCGTGTCATTTCCTGCACCTCCAAGACTTTAAAAGCTCCATCAGTTTATCGGATAAAACATAGAAAAAGGTAAGGGGCGATATAAATTTTTAAAAGAAAAGGCCTGCCCGCGTGGGGCAAGCCTGAGAGGACCTTGTGTGCTACTATTTGCGTAGTTTTGTGTAGAAAATCAGCATGCCGTCTGTGATGAATTTCTGGATATGTCCAGGACCATAAAACGATCCATCCTCCCCTTGGTCGTAAATCCCTGTCGGTGCTCCCGGATCACGATAATGAACTGTATCAATGCGCGTCAAAGAAACAAATCGACGTTTCGCATAGGGCGTATCATCCGAGGGATCATACATTGTAAAATAGTCTGTATCCGGATTATAGTCAAAGGAAATCCAGTGATTATCATCATCCACATCGACCATTTTCCAGCGGGGACGGTAGACATCCTGGGCATCTTCCTTTCGGACCTCATTCTTCTTGAAGGTATAGGTCCGAATAACGTCCCTCTGGGCAAAGGCATTATCCGGTGCTTCAAACACCTCGTCGATTTCCCCCCGCTCGTATTCGTCCGTATTGCGGAAGATCTCCAAAGCCTTTCCGAGGGCAGGCGTCAGTGTATGCATATCATCTGCGTAAAAATAGCCATCGCCCCGCTTCGTATAGATCCCGCTGACCGAGGCTCGTTCCGGATCGAGCTCCTCCACATCGATCCTATCATCATCGAGAAACTTCATCTTCTGATAGGGTTCATTGGCATGATAAATGGTGTACGTGTCATCCATATCATCGTAATCGAAGGATATGGTGGCCGCCGTCATGCTGTACTCATCGATGCGATACTCGCCTCCCGTCTGGGGGTTGAGGTAGGTGATGACGGGCGTATACTGCTTCATCTCGTAGAGGACGCCCTCGCTGAGGTAGGTGACAGGCTCCGGCAACTGCTCCACCGTCCCCAATGCCTGGGCAGGCGATGGGCAGGAGGCCGTAAGGGCCGTAGCAAGAAGAGCCGCCCCTATGACCTCGCGCTTGAAAGCTGCAGCGAGAAATGCTGCCCATTCCTTTACTGGAATTTGCACGACAGCTTCCACCTCATTTCCTCTGTGATCTCCTTGCACCTGGGATTTACCAGATGGAACGTATAGGCCACTTTCTGACCGGGGAGCACCTCGATGCCGAGGTCCTCCAATGTCTGAGCATCACTCCAGGAGGCTTTTCCCTTGATATCCGTCGCGCGGATGGCGATGCTGGCGCGATGGATGGTGATGGTCGCCGCACTTGTATTGCGGATCGTCCCCTCGATGATTGTCTCGCCATCGAGGACGGCGACGCTGCTCTCTTGGAATGTGACGGCCCGGGCGATAAAGGCAGGGTTCTTTGCCAGATCCTCCATGATGGACTGGAACTCTGGCTCCTTGGCGTAGGGCGTGCCTACGACACCCTGGGAGGCATCGACAGCCGTCTTGATATCGCCCAGATGGTAGGCGCAGACCGTCTCGATGTACGGGGCCATGCCGGAAATGCCGGGGCGAATGAGGTCCTTTGCCGATGTGCGTGGGATGGCCGTCCGGGCATCGTGGAGCGCCCGGTCATAGCGGCCGAGCTTCAGATAGCAGTAGCCCCGCTCCACATAGCCGCCCCGCCTCTCATTGAGATGGATGGCCTTCGTGTAGAGCGCTACTGCCTGCTCGTAGTCCCCGGCCTTGCGGGCCGCGTCCGCCTCCTCCCGATAGCGCACCGATTGGGCATCCTGCTCCGGCGTCACCTTGCGAAACACCTTGTCATTCGCAGAGACAGCAGGCATATCGACGAGCTGGACGGAAGAGACAGCGACAAAGGCCGCGAAGAAAAGCAAAAACAGCTTTTTCATGGACGATTCCCTCACTTCAGCTGGGCCATGTAGGTCTCAGGAATATCGAGGGCGGAGGGGTCGGCCTGATGGTAGGCGCGGAACTCCTCCAATGCGCTTGTCGTGGCCCCTTGGGCATCGAAGATCTCGCCTGCCACCCGATAGGCCGCCACGGACTTGTTCTTCACGGAGAGGGCCAGGTTGCAGTCATTGAGTGCGCTGTCGAGGTCGCCCATCATACGGTAGACCGTGGCGCGGTTTACGTAGTTCTCACCGGCAGCCGGTGCCATGGCGACGGCCTCATTGGCAAGGCGCATGGCCTCGTCATAGTTGCCCCGCTTTGCAAAGACCGTAGCCATGCCGCTCTTTGCCAGGGAGTTCTTGGCATCGAGCTTTCCTGCCCGGGTGAACTCCTGCTCCGCCAAATCCGTCAGGCCCAGCTGAATGTACTTCGTGCCGTTGTTGGACTTCATATAGGAGTCGTCCGTGCGCTTTGCCTGCTCCTCCCGGGCCTTGCGCATATCCTCCAGGTGTTCCTTCTCCAGCTTCGGGTAGGTCATGCGGGCATTGCTCTTGGCATCCGCCGCGTATGCTGCCTCCACGAGTGTCTGGAAGCGGGTCGCCGTCTCCTTGTCGATGTTGATGGCATTCTTCAGCGGCTCGTAGGTCCGATCCTTCGTCAGGAAGTCGAGCTTGCCGTCCGGCAGTGTGCGGAAATTCCAGTCCGTCACGTGCTTGTTGTCATGGAAGCCCCGGGCGATGCCGCCAGCGATGAGATACGCCATCTCTTCCGCATCGAAGCCACCATCCTCCTCCGCTGTCAGCAGGAGGGTCTTGTCGATATAGACATCATTGACATTCTGGACGCTGGGGTGATTGATGCCGTAGTCCGTCATGTACTGGGCCATTTCCTTGATGCGGGCGCGGGTCTGGGGATGGTCGCCAGGATTAAAGAAATCGCCCAGCTGCCCCGGATGCTCCGTGAAGAAGCTCATACGGGCCATAGCAGCCGCAGGGCCGCCGGGATTGAAGCCAGCGCTTGCCATGGTAAAGAAGCCGCTGCGGTCAGCCCGCTTCTCCGTGGCCACGGAGATATTCTTGACGGCGGCGAAGTTGAGAAGCTGTTCCGGCAGCGCATAGCCGACGCCGATATTGGCGATGGCGGCCGCATTGAGGGCGAGCCCGCCAAAGACAGAGGTCAGAGCCTTCTTCTGCATATCATTTGCCAGATGCTGGTTGTAGCCATGGGCCATCTCATGGCCCAGGACGGCAGCGATTTCATCGGGGTTATAGTGCATCTCCTTGACGAGACCATCATGCACAACGATGAAATCGGAATAGTCGCAGGAAGCGTTGAATTCATCGTTTGCCACAGTCTTCCAGCGGAAGGGGAGGGAATTGTTGCGCAGGACGTAGTCGCCGCGGCCAATCATCTTCTTCATCAGCGCGTCCACGACAGAGACAGAGCGCGGATCCACCTCACGGGCTGCTGTCGAGGCCTTCGCCGTGCGAGCATTGGCCAGATCATTTTGCACCACAGGGTTGTTGCCCAGCGCCAGGACGTTCGAGCGCAGGGCATCCGCCTTTACGACACCGCCGATGACATCAGAGATGATGCCGCCCCAATCGCCCCAGAAGGCCTCCGCCTTTGGCGTGCCGTAGGGTGTGCCAAGGGCAAGGCCCACAGCCAGTGCTGCCGCCAGAACCTTCTTCTTCATGGCCATCTTGCGAATCCGTTTCGTCTGCATAACATACCTCCATGAGCCGTTATAACCTCATCTGTGCCGCACAAGGAATATACGATAAATGCACATGTGTCTAGTATAGCAGGAAAAGCAGGCCGCGTAAAGGAATCTGTAATAAGAAATACAATTCTATATCATTTCCCTTCTAGGCTGCCCTATGTGTTTTCACAACCCTATCTCAAGGTGCAGGGTCGAAAAAAATGCGCCTTTACGCTATAATGGAGAAGACTTTGATAGACGACCTGAAAAGCAAGGAGAATCACAAAACCATGAAACGAAACATGCTCGCCGCCTCCATCGCTGTTGCGCTTCTCATCGCCGGCACCTCCCCCATCGCCCTTGCCGCCACGGGAAAGGCGGCCCCATCCTCCGTAGCCGTGTCCGCCTCAACCAAGGAGAAGGCACAGGCCTCCGTGCTCCCGAAGAAAGACAGGAAAGCGGCCAGTAGCCAGTCCGCCAAAGCCGCTGCCCCCGCAGCAAAGGCCTCCGCCTCCGACAGCGAGGCCCTGAAGCGCACGATACCGAGCCGCCCCTCCTTTGCCGCTGCGCTTCCGGCCCCCGTAAATGAAAAGGCCATAGCTGCGGTACGCTTCCGCCTGGCACCGGCCTATACGAGCCCCCTGCAGCGTCCCGCCTCCCCGGAGACGAGCCTCCTGGGCACCCCGGAAGCCACCCAGGAGCAGCTGGCCGCCTTTATCAAGCGGCGCAATCCGAAGCCGAAGCTCAGCGTCTCCGTGGAGGATATCGTCCGCTACTACTACGAGGAGGGAGCCCGAGAGGGCATCCGCGGGGATATCGCCCTCTGCCAGGCTCTGAAGGAAACGGGCTTCTTCGGCTACGGCGGCGACGTAGCTCCCTCCCAGAATAACTTCTGCGGCCTCGGCGCCACAGGCAATCGCGAGAAGGGTGCCTCCTTCCCCACGGCCCAAATCGGCGTCCGAGCCCATATCCAGCACCTGAAGGCCTACGCTAGCACGGAGGCCCCGAAAATCGCCATCGTCGATCCCCGCTATACGCTCCTCAAGACGAACCGTCGGGATGTTTTTGGAAAAGTCACGAAATGGACGGGCCTCAACGGGGTCTGGGCCGTGCCCGGCACCCGCTACGGACAGGACATCCTCCGGCTCTGGAAGGAGGCCCAGGCCCCGGATGATAGCGACGAGTCCCTGCGCCTCGCCCTGAAGAAGGTAGAGCATAGCCCCAGTGACGCAGACGCCTACCTCTACCGGGGCGCCGTCTACTACGCCCGGGGCGACTACGAAAACGCCGCCGCAGACTTTAGAAAGGCCGCAGAGCTCGACAGGCACGCGGACGAGCCCCTCTACGACGAGGCCCTTGCCCTCCAGCAGCAGGGGAAAGCGAAGGAAGCCCAAAAGGCCTACGACGCGCTCCTGAAGAAAAAGCCTGCCCTCCCCGAGGCCTATTATAATGCGGCCCTCCTCGATATGGAAGGCAAAGACTACAAGAGGGCGGAGAAGAAGCTCGCAGAGGTCCTGCGTCTCGTGCCCCAGCAGGCGGATGCCCAGAACGCCATCGCCCTCTGCCTCCTCCATCAGAAGAAGTACAAGGAGGCCTGGGAGGCCCTGGGGAAAGCGGCCACCATCAACTCCGCCAACTGGAACGTGCTGGCGAACCAGCTGATTTTCGAGGCCTGCCTGGAGGCTCCGAAAGAGAAACGATAATTTTTCTCCACACTGTGACGAAGTTACTTCCCGATATGCCGTATCCTCGTATACTAGGCCCATAAGAAAATTTCACGCAGACAAAAAAGGAGCATATATCATGGGTGTTTATGATTTTACGGTCAAGACAAATCGCGGCGAGGAAAAGAAGCTTTCGGACTATAAGGGGAAGGTTCTCCTCATCGTCAACACGGCCAGCAAGTGCGGCTTCACGCCCCAGTATGAGGGCCTCGAGGCGCTCTACAAGACGTACAAGGACAAGGGTCTCGAGATCCTCGGCTTCCCCTGCAACCAGTTCGCGGAGCAGGAACCGGGCTCCAATGAAGAAGTCGAGCAGTTCTGCCGCCTGAACTACGGCGTCACCTTCCAGCTCTTCGAGAAGGGTGATGTCCGCGGCGAAAATGCCCAGCCCCTCTTTCAGTTCCTCACAAGCCAGAAGGGCTTCAAAGGCTTCGACCCGAACCACAAGAACACGCCGATCCTCAACAAGGTTCTCAGCGAGAGCTTCCCGGAGTACCTGAAGGGCGACTCCATCAAGTGGAACTTCACGAAGTTCCTTGTGGACAAGGAAGGAAACGTTGTAGACCGCTTTGAACCCACGACGGAGCCCAGCGCCATCGAGCCGGCCATCGAAAAGCTTCTCTGAGAGATCCCGCCAGCGCGGCAGCGACAGAAATGTTGCTGCCGCGCTCTTGCATTTCCATGGTATACTAATAGGAAAATGACAAAGGAGAAACGACATGAAACGAATTGCAATCGGTGGAAATATCGACTTTATGCGGGACGGCATGTTCCCTGGCTACGCGAAATCCTATGTCAATGAGGACTATGTCGCGGCGGTGGAGGCGGCGGGGGGGGCGCCCATCGTCCTGCCCGTCGTCCACTCCAAGCGCCTCGTGCGGGAGCAGCTCGAGTGCATGGACGGTCTCATCCTCTCCGGCGGCTGGGATGTGGATCCCCTGCGCTTTGGGGAGGAGCCCCATGAGAAGCTCGGGGAGACCCTCCCGGAGCGGGATGCCCACGACCTCTGGCTCATCGAGATGGCCCTCGACCTGAAGCTCCCGATTTTCGGAATCTGCCGGGGCATCCAGATCCTAAACGTCGCCCTCGGCGGCACCCTCTACCAGGACATGAGTGAAAAGGAGGGCCCCCGGGTCCGCCATTGGCAGAGCTCCCACCCGGATCAGGCCACCCATACTGTGGAGACGGCCGAAGGGAGCCTCATGCGCTCCCTTCTCGGCAAGGAGCACGTGACGAACTCCTTCCATCACATGGCCATCAAGGACCTGGCCCCCTCCCTCTTTGCCACGGCCCAGGCCAAGGACGGCACCATCGAGGCCGTCGAATATAAGGAGAGCTTCCCACCGGTCTATGCCGTCCAGTGGCATCCCGAGATGATGCACCGGAAAGACGAGGCCATGCTTGCCCTCTTCCGCTGCCTCATCGAGTGGGATTCGTGAGGTCTCCCTTGAAGCAAGAAACACGTGAAATCAACATGCTGGAAGGGTCCCTTGTGCGCGGGCTCTTCCTCTTTGCCCTGCCCGTGGCTCTGACCGTGCTTTTAGAGCAGCTCATCAACAGTGCCGATATCTTTTTCCTCGGACACTTCGTGGGGACGGCGGAGATGGCGGCCGTCGGCAATAATGTCGTCGTCCTATCCCTCATCATCTCCCTCTTTGCGGGGCTGTCCCTAGGCGCCAATGTCATGATCGCCTATCATATCGGCGCAAGGAATCGGAAGGCCGCCGTGCGCACCGTCCACTCCTCCTTCCTCTTTGCGCTCCTCATCGGCTTCATCATCACCGTCGTGGGGGAGATTGTCGCCACCAGCACCCTTGCCTCCCTCGGCGTACCGCCAGAGGTGCTCCCCGCCGCCGAGCTCTACCTGCGCATCTATCTCCTCGCCATGGCGCCCCTATCCATCTACAACTTTGCCGCCGCCATCCTCCGGAGCAACGGCGACACCCGGACGCCCCTCTACGTGCTCCTGGCGGCGAGCCTCCTCAATATCGTCCTCGACTTCATTGCTGTCGCCTATCTGGAGCTCGGCATCGCAGGCGTTGCCGGCGCCACTGTCCTATCCTTCTTCCTCGGCGCAGGCCTCAGCATCCGGGCCCTGCGCCGGGCTCCCGGCGTCCTGCGGCTTGATGGCCGCCAGCTGGTCCTCCGGGCCGATGTGATCCGCCCCGTCCTTCGCATCGGCATCCCCGCTGCCATCCAGGGCATGGTCTTTTGCATCGCCAATATCGTTCTCCAGGCCGCCATCAACAGTCTGGGGGCTGAGGTCATGGCAGCCTCGGCCGCGGCCTTCACCATCGAGATCGCCATCTACTCCGTCGTCCTGGGCTTCCAGCAGGCCACCACCACCTTTGTCAGCCAGAACTTCGGCGCCCGGAATTTCGCCCGGTGCAAGGATGTGGTGCGCACGGCCCTCTCCATCGTCGTCCTCCTGATGCTGGGCCTCGGCGCACTCGTCTATGTGTCGAAGGAGTTCCTCATTACCCTTTTCACAGGCGACGCCTCCGTCCAGGCCTATGGCATTATCCGCCTGGAGTATGTGGTGGTGCCCGAGGTCCTCTGCGTGTTCTTCGACATCTTCTCCGGGGCTCTCCGAGGCTATGGCGAGTCCCTACGGCCCGCCATCCTCACGCTCCTAGCGATCTGCGGCAGCCGCCTCACCTGGATCTACACCGTCTTCCCAACCCACCACGATTTCCAGACCATCATGCTCATCTACCCCATCAGCTGGATCCTGACCTCCATCCTGATCTTCGGGCTCTATAAGCTATACACACGACATCTGCCAGCAATGATGGAAGGTGCAAGCCACTAAAAAAAGCTGCTATCCGAGAATTTTCTCGAATAGCAGCTTTTTTGTTGCAAATTACTGGTTCTTGCGATTCATGTAGTCGATGAACTGGGCGTCCATCGTGATGTAGGTCATGCCAGCGGCGTAGGCGGCCAGGTCGTAGGGCTGGTAGATCAGGGAAATCTTTCCGCCGCCCTGGAGGAAGTAGTTGCCGCTGATGGGCATATCCGCGTAGTTCGAGTTCAGCTCGCTCTCCGAGAGCTTGTTCCCGTTCGCGCTATAGATGGGGAGCCCGTAGATATAGGCTGCGTCCGCCGGGCGGATCTTTGCGAAGAACGGCAGGGGCAGGGCCTGGCCCGTCTTCTTGTAGTAGGTGAGGCCGATGTAGTTCGGCGTGCCATGGGCGCCGCCATTGTAGCGGTAGTCCGTCAGGATCATGGAGACGAAGTTGTCATCCTCGTACTTCACCTCATAGGAAATGCTGCCGCTGATGAAGCTGCCCGACTGATAGGCCGAGCGGAAGGCCGCGAGGTAGCGGTAGATGTCCTTGTTGATGGTGTCCTGCACCGTCTGGTCATCCGTATAGACGATCGGATAGTCCATCTGATAGTTGAGCTGCTCGTCATGCCCCGTGCCGACCGTCGCAAAGGCCGAGGCCGAGAAGGCAAGAAGCGCGCAGGCCGTAAGGATTCCCTTTTTGATAAACAAAATAATTCCTCCCTTTGGAAATTGAAAATAGCATTGCATTCTTTTCTATTTTACACGATTTTCCCACTTTTTTCCACAATAGAATGAAAAAGTGCCTGACATCCTGCGAGGACATCCCGGTAGGTGGTCTCAAAATCCCCCGTGTACCAGGGGTCCGCCACCTCTCGCGCCTCGCCAGCATACTCCATGAGAAGATGGCACTTCCCCGCAGGATCCCCGCCCGTCAGGCGACGCAAATCCCGCATGTTTTCCTCATCCATGGCGAGGATGAGGTCATAGGCATCGTAGTGCGCCCGCTCGACACGCCGGGCCCGCCGCCTCGAGAACGGCACACCGTGGGCCCGCAGCACCCGCTGGGTCCCCGGGTGGGTGTCGCTTCCGATCTCATCGGATCGGCAGGCCATGGACTCAATGACGAAGCTCTCCTCCGCCCCCGCCTTCCGCACGATATCCTTCAGGACAAACTCCGCCATAGTCGATCGGCAGATATTGCCATGGCAAACAAAAAGTATCCGAAACACCAGTCAAACCTCCCCAAACCGCCGTACCATGCCGCGTTATGCCGCATCGGAAAGGCACGCACACCTCCGGCCAAAATCCGGTAGTACGCGCAAAATACGGCATATCACAGCAGTGTAACGTAGTAAAATCGTAGTAAAAGTTGAGCCTTTTACTACTCTCGCGCTATCTTGGCAAATCC
>CAMCRT010000074.1 GCA_945877355.1 uncultured Mitsuokella sp.
CCTTTGGGGATCCGTCGCCATCGGCGAGGTCTTCGCGGCAGGGGAGGTCGCCTGCCTCGTCCTGTCTGGCATCGCCCTTGCCTTGAGCATGACAGAGCTGCCCCTTCCCCTTGACCCCGCCTGGGTCGCCATACTCCTCTGTGGCGTCCCCATCACACTGGAGGCCATCATCGGCCTTCTTCGAGACCGTGACATCACCGCAGACGTGCTCGTGGCCCTGGCCCTTTGGGGATCCGTCGCCATCGGCGAGGTCTTCGCGGCAGGGGAGGTCGCCTGCATCATGCAGCTGGGAGGCTTCCTGGAGGAGCGCACCGTTGCGAAGGCCCGGGCTGGCATCGCAAAGCTCGTGCGCCTCACGCCGCGCACCGTCCGGCGCATGCGCCCCGACGGCCGGCAGGAAACTATCCCCGCCGAGCAGGTCAATGTCGGCGACAGGCTCCTCGTGAAGCCCGGTGAGTCCGTCGCCGTCGATGGCATCATCCTCTCCGGCACCACATCCATCGACGAGTCCGTCATGACGGGCGAGCCCGTGCCTAGGGACAAGAAGGAGGGCGACGCCGTCATATCCGGCACTGTTAACCGCTTCGGCGTCTTCACCATGGAGGCGAAGAAGGCCTGTGCCGACAGCTCCCTCTAGCGCATGGTGCGCCTCGTGGAGACGGCGGACGCCGGCCGGGCGAAGATCGTCCGCCTTGCCGACCGCTGGGCCGTGTGGATTGTGGCAGGTGTCGCCCTTATCGCCACCCTTGCCTACCTCATCACCGGCGAGGCGCTTCGCGCCGTCACCGTCCTCGTGGTGTTCTGTCCCTGCGCCCTCGTGCTCGCGACGCCGACGGCCATCATGGCGGCCATCGGCAATGCGACGAAGCGGGGCTTCCTCATTCGGGAGGGCGCCGCCCTCGAGCGCCTCGCTGAGGCCCGCCGCATCGTCTTTGACAAGACAGGCACCCTCACGGAGGGCCATCCGGAGGTCACTCATACGGTCCCGGAGGCTGGCGTACCCCGGGAGCAGCTTCTGAGCCTCGCCGCCTCCGCCGAGGCCCTCTCCGAGCACCCCCTTGCAAAGGCCATCGTCCGGGCAGGGGAGAAGACAGGAGAGCTTCTCCCCGTGGAGGCCAGCACCTTTTCCATGACCGTCGGCCGGGGTGTCAAGGCCACTGTCGATGGGCGCGAGGTTGTCGCCGGCACGACAGATCATCTTTCGGAGCAGGGCATCCCGGCGGATACGCTCCAGGGGAAGGAGGAGGAGCACCTGCGGGAGGGCAGGACCGTCATTCATATCGCCCTGGAGAAAGCCTACGCGGGCTTCTTGGCCCTCGCCGACCCGATCCGGCAGGAGAGCAGGCGGGCCATCGAGGCACTCAAGGCCGTAGGCGTCACGCCCGTCCTTTTGACCGGCGACCGGCAGAGCACGGCGGAGGCTGTGGCCGCATCCGTCGGCATAGAGGAATGGCGCGCCGAGTGCCTGCCCGAGACGAAGCTCTCCTATCTAAAGGAGCGCCAGAGCGCAGGGGAGGCCGTCGTCATGGTTGGGGACGGCATCAATGACGCCCCCGCCCTGAAGGCCGCCGACGTGGGCATCGCCATGGGGGGCATCGGCTCCGACATCGCCGTGGACGCCGCCGACATCGTCCTCGTCCACGACAATGTGGAAAATCTCCCCTTCCTCTTTGCCCTGTCCCGCCACACCATGCATACCATTCGCACGAACATAGCCTTCTCCCTGGGCCTGAACTTCCTGGCCGTGGCCCTCGCCGTCCTGGGCATCCTGACCCCCGTGACAGGAGCCCTCGTCCACAACGCCGGCTCCGTCCTGGTAATAACGAGCTCCGCCTTCCTCCTGCGCTGGGACGACAAGAAAAAGAAGGAGGAAGCAACCTCCGCCCAGAAGCTCTCCACCAACACCCAAATCGCATAAGTTTTAAGAAACCACGAACCCTCAATCCATCCCCGACAGTATCAAGTCCGAATACCTCCCTCAAGAGGGAGGTGGCCCCGAAGGGGTCGGAGGGAGTCTGCGAGTGAGCTGATAGAAGTCCTCTGGACGGGCCCCAAAACATCCACGCACGCCGCGCCGAGCAGCGTGCGTTTTTTCTTGTCCAAATCTGTATCCAATGATATAGCGCAACCCCCTCCAATATGGTATACTTGTTCCAACCTGTTTCAATCTTGGAGGAACAACAACCCTATGGAAAAAAGCATCAAAATAAAGGGCGCCCGCGCCCATAACCTCAAGAACATCGACGTGGAAATCCCCCGGGACAAGCTCGTCGTCATCACCGGCCTCTCCGGCTCCGGAAAATCCTCCCTGGCCTTCGACACCATCTACGCCGAAGGCCAGCGCCGCTATGTGGAGTCCCTGTCCTCCTACGCCCGCCAGTTCCTGGGCCAGATGGACAAGCCCGACGTGGAGAGCATCGACGGTCTCTCACCCGCCATCTCCATCGACCAGAAGACCACGAGCCACAATCCCCGCTCCACCGTCGGCACCGTCACGGAGATCTACGACTACCTGCGCCTCCTCTTTGCCCGGGCCGGTCATCCCCATTGCCCCAACTGCGGCAAGCCTATCACTCAGCAGACCGTGGACCAGATGATCGACAAGATAAAGGAGCTGCCTGAGCGCACGAAGCTCCTCATCATGGCCCAGGTCGTCCGGGGGAAGAAGGGGGAGCACAAGAAGATCCTCGAGCACATCCGCAAGGAGGGGTATGTCCGCGTTCGCGTCGATGGGGAGGTGCTGGATGTCAATGAGGACATCCAGCTGGAGAAAAACAAGAAGCACACCATCGAAGTGGTCATCGACCGTCTCGTGGTCCGCGAGGGCCTCGAATCCCGCCTTGCCGACTCCCTGGAGACGGCCTTGAAGCTGGGGGACGGCGTGGCCTACGTCCAGGTCGTGGATGGGGAGCTCCTCATGTTCAGCGAGAACTTCGCCTGCGTGGACTGCGGCATCTCCCTGCCGGAGATTACGCCCCGCATGTTCTCCTTCAACAATCCCTACGGCGCCTGCCCCGTCTGCACCGGCCTCGGTAGCCACATGGAGTTCGACGAGGAGCTCATCCTGGATCCGGAGCTCTCCGTGGCGGGCGGTGCCATCCTTCCCCTGTCGAAAAATCTCCACTCCTACGCCATGAAGGCCATGGAGGCCGTGCTGAAGGCCCAGGGGGCGAGCATGGACACCCCCTGGAAGGACCTCCCGAAAAAGCTCCAGAAGCACCTGCTTCACGGCACGGGAGAGGAGCGCATCACCTTCTCCTATGTGAATATGTTCGGTGAGGAAAAGGAATACTATGTGCCCTTCGAGGGCATCCTGCCCCTCCTTTCCCGCCGCTACGCCGAGACCGACTCCGACGAGATGCGCGAGTCCTACGAGGCCTACATGACGGAGATTCCCTGCAAGGCCTGCCACGGCGCCCGTCTGAAGCCCGAGTCCCTGGCCGTGACAGTGGGGGGTAAGAACATCTATGAGGTCACCACCATGACCATCCGAGGGGCGGACGAATTCCTTTCCTCCGTAAAGCTCACGGAGCGGGAGGAAAAGATTGCCCGGCAGATTTTGAAGGAAATCCACGCCCGCCTTTCCTTCCTGCTGAACGTGGGCCTCGACTACCTGACCCTCTCCCGGTCGGCGGGCACACTATCCGGCGGCGAGGCCCAGCGCATCCGCCTCGCCACCCAGATCGGCTCCGGCCTCCAGGGCGTCCTCTACGTGCTGGACGAGCCCAGCATCGGCCTTCATCAGCGGGACAACAATCGCCTGCTGGCGACGCTGAAGCATCTGCGGGATCTGGGCAATACCCTCATCGTGGTGGAGCACGACGAGGACACTATGTATGCCGCCGACCACATCATCGACATCGGCCCCGGCGCCGGGGCGAACGGGGGGAAGGTGGTGGCCCAGGGCACGGTGCAGGACATCATGAAGTCCCCGGCCTCCGTGACGGGCGCCTATCTCTCCCGCCGCCTCTTCATCCCCGTGCCGAAAAAGCGGCTGAAGGGCAATGGTCACTTCCTGGAGGTCGTGGGCGCGGCGGAGAACAACCTGAAGAACGTCAATGTGAAATTCCCCCTGGGGACGCTCACCCTTGTCACCGGAGTCTCCGGCTCCGGCAAATCCACCCTTGTCAACGAGATCCTCTACAAGGGCATCGCTTCCCGCCTTTACCACGCGAAGGGGAAGTCGGGGAGGCACAAGAAAATCCTCGGCCTCGAGCATATCGACAAGGTCATCGACATCGACCAGCAGCCCATCGGCCGCACGCCTAGGTCGAACCCCGCCACCTATACGGGGGTGTTCGATGCCATCCGGGAGCTTTTCAGCCAGACAAATGAGTCGAAGATGCGGGGCTACAAGGCAGGCCGCTTCAGCTTCAACGTAAAGGGCGGCCGCTGCGAGGCCTGCCGGGGCGACGGCATCCTGAAGATCGAGATGCACTTCCTCCCGGATGTCTACGTGCCCTGCGAGGTCTGCAAGAGCGCCCGCTACAACAGGGAGACTCTCGAGGTGCGCTACAAGGGCAAGAACATCGCCGATGTCCTCGACATGACCATCGACGAGGCGGTGGAGTTCTTTAAGAACGTGCCGCGCATCGCGCGGAAGCTCCAGATAATCAAGGACGTGGGCCTCGGCTACATCAAGCTGGGCCAAAGCGCCACGACCCTCTCCGGCGGCGAGGCCCAGCGGGTAAAGCTCGCCACAGAGCTCGCAAGAAGATCCACCGGAAAGACCCTCTACATCCTCGACGAACCTACCACCGGCCTCCACACGGCGGACATCCACAAGCTGCTGGAAATCCTCCAAAGGCTCGTAGCCGGCGGCGACACCGTCGTCGTCATCGAGCACAACCTGGACGTCATAAAGGCCGCCGACTACATCATAGACCTGGGCCCCGAAGGCGGCGACAAAGGCGGCACCATCCTCTGCACCGGCACCCCAGAAAAAATAGCTGCCTATAAGGAATCCTACACCGGCAAATTCCTAAAGCCGCTCCTGGATGAGCAGAAGGAACGCTAAACAATTTCATTCAATTCGTATGGTGACATGCTTTTTCTTCATTCTTTTTCTTGAAAACCGAACGAGAATACGGTAAAATATAAGAAGATGATAATGCGCAGAGGGAGGTGTCCACATGGATGAGGATGAGAAAAAGCTTCTGGAGATAGCGGACCTGAAGCAGGCTCGGAAAATGGACGAGACGTGCTGCAAGCTGGTGGGAGCGAAGCAGGCTCTCGCTTGCCTGCTTCGAGAGACAGCAGAGGAGTATAAGGAGGCGGCACTCGACGATATCGCAACCCGCTACATTGAAAAGTCGCCGGAAATAAATTCCGTGCCAGTCGATCAGGATAAACGGGACGAGACGGAGCAGCTCCTCTACGACGCAGTGAGTGACAAGACACTCACAGAGGGCAATGTGCATTTCGATATTCTTTTCTCGGCCTGGACACCTAAGGGTGATGGTGCCTGCGAGATGTTCGTCAATATCGAAAACCAAACCCAGTGGAATCCGGGCTACCCGCTCATAAAGCGTGCTGTCTATTATGTCGCACGACTTGTCTCCCAGCAGAAGGGGCGTGTATTCATTAAGTCGGACTATGGAAAAATCCGCAAGGTTTACTCCTACTGGATTTGCATGGATCCCCCGGAGGCCTATCGAAATACGGTGACCCGGTATACCTTTCAGCCAGAGCATATCATCGGAGACGCTCCCTTCGAGCGGCAGGAATATGACTTGATTACCGTAGTCATGATATGCCTCGGCAAGCCAGAGGAACTGCGCGAGGAAAAGGATATCCTGCGATTCCTGCAGGTGTTATTGTCTATGGATATGCCAATAGAAGAGCGCAAGGATATTTTGGAAAGCGAATATAATGTCAAAATGAGCCAGGAAATGGAGCAGGAGGTGGAAGAAATGTGCTCGATTGGAGAAATGATTGCTGTGAAAAACCTGCAACAGGGCATAACAAAAGGTTCGACAATGAAAGGCGATAATGTGGCACTTCTTATGATGGAAGACGGCGAGCCCATGGCGAAGATTATGCGGTATACGGACTACTCGGCAGACCGGCTGCACGAGCTGGCGAAATCCCACGGGATGCGCCTCGTGGAGTGAGTGGGGGGGCTGCGAATCTGCAATATTTCCATTAAAAGAATAATTTTGCATTGCACTGCGACAATGCGCCTAGAAAGCTAGACGCTCGGCTGAAAAGCCGGGCGTTTTTCTTTTTTCGTGCGGAAAAGCCTTGATACGTCTCAAAAAGGTTACCCGGTCAACTTTCAAATATGTTTGTAAAAAACAAGGACAATTTACCCAAAAAATCCTTGACAAACGTCCCGCATAGGAGTAGAATCAGTGCAAGATGAACAAAAGAACGCTTAAAACAAAGGGCCGCGGGCCTGCAGAAGAAAGAAATGTCACCTGCTCAGCAAGGATTGCTTCGCAGGATTTCAACATGTTTTTAGGGGGATGAGCATGAATCCAATCGAACGGTTGCTTGACATAATGGGGGGACTTTCCACAAAGAAGCTTGTCATGATTGGCGGCGGACTTGTCTTTGGCCTCGCCTTCCTCATCGGCATCGCCCTCTACTCCGTCAGCGATAGTGACAAGCCGGCGGAGGAGGCACCGAAGCCCACGACCATGAAGGTCGTCGTCATGAAGCAGGATGTGGCCTCCCGGGTCACCGTCACGGAGGACATGGTGAAGCTGGTGGATGCACCTCCTGACCTCGTCCCGGACGATGCTTACACTGACATCACCGACGTGGTGGGCAAGACATTGAAGACCATGGTAGAGACGGGCGAAGTGCTCACGCGCCATAAGATCGCGGAAGATGATGGCGCAACGGGCTTTGCCGGCGTCATACCCCCGGATATGCGGGCCGTTACAATCGGGCTTTCCAATATCACCGGCGGCGCAGGACTTGTCCGCCCCGGCGATTTCGTCGATATCCTCGCTGTAGAGGATTCCAATGGCACACAAAAGAGCCGTATCATCCTGCAGAACGTCCTCGTTCTTGCAGTCAATAAAAACTACAAGCTTCCTGAGGCAACACCGAAGCCTGCTCCGAACTCGAAGGACAGCAGCGACAGCAAGGACGGCGACGCCAAGAAGGAAGAAAAGGTGGAGGATGTCTCCAGCATGACCTTCGCCGTTCGTCCCGAGGACGCAGCGGAGCTGGCCATGGCCATCAAGAAGGGCAATATCATGGTAGCCCTTCGCCCCTTCCGCCCGACTGACGAGTTCACGACGGCAACGACGTATGTGGATCCCGGCAGCAGGGTGCAGCAGAGCGCACCGGCGGCAAGGCCGGCTGCAGCCCCGGCCTCGGCAGTCCGCCCGACACCGGCCCCGGTGGCGCCGGTCATCCCGGCACCGAAGCCGAAGAACCCGGCTGATGATAACTATGGCGTTGAAGTCATCCGCGGGACAGAGTCCTCGTTTGATAAAAAGTAAGGAGGGAGCATATGACGAAACTTAGAAAAGTAGCCCTCCTGAAAAAAGGCGCTGCAAGCCTCGCTCTTGCCTCCTGCCTCTTCGCAGGTGTCCAGGCGGAAGCCTCCGTCGGCCATTGGAGCATCGAGGTGGATCACTCTCAATACTACGGTGCGCCCATGCGCATCACGCGGGTGGCTGTCGCCAATCCTGAGGTGGCTGATATCCGGGTTATGGATAATCATAGCATCCTCGTCGTTGGCAAGAAGGTAGGCTCTACAACAGTCTATATCTGGACTGCAAATGGCATGCGGCAGGAATATGCCGTGCAGGTGAGCCCCGAGGGCTCCACGGGAGACCTCATCCGGGCCCAGCTCAAGGCAGCTGGCATCTATGGAGTGGAGGTCATCACCGGCAAGGCAGATGGCACGGTACTTCTGAAGGGGGATCTTCAGAACCAGAGCAAGAAGGATGTGGCCATGGGCATTGCCTCTGTCATTGTAGGCAAGGATAATGTCATCGACCAGATAACTCTTGCTGATCCCCAGCAGGTCAATCTCGAGTGCCTTGTTCTTGAAATTAACACAAACGACACAAAGAACCTCGGTATTGATTGGATGAGTAACGGACAGGCCACAACCTCATATACTCCTGCAAGTGGTGAAAATCCTGCCATGTTCAACATTACCGATTGGACAATGGGGACGATTGGCACATTCTATGCAGGCGAGGGGTATAATCGCCGAAGCGATGTATCGAATAACCCCTATACAAGTGATGGCTGGGCAAGCCGTATTGTGGGACATATGGCTCCTGTGAATGCAGCTATCAATGCCCTTCTTACGACTGGAAAAGCTCGTGTGATTTCACGCCCTAACATTACAACACTTTCCGGGAAAAAGGCCAGCATAAAGCTTGGAGGCCAGCTGCCGTATCCGGTCACAGATGATGACGGAAAGGTGACTGTCCAGTGGAAGGATTATGGTGTCAATTTAGATATTTCACCGGTTGCTGACGAAAATGGTAATGTAACAAGCGAGGTCAAGGCCTCTGTCAGCGATATCGATTGGTCAAATGCTGTGACGGGAAATAACTCTCGTTATCCTGCTATTCGTAATCGTGAAGCGAATGCAATAGTCAATGTTCCGAGCGGGATGGCAATGGCCATCGGCGGCCTCTTCAATACCAGCGACTCCAAGACAGTGTCGAAGGTTCCCTTCCTCGGGGATATTCCCGTCATTGGCGAGCTCTTTAAGCATCGTCAAAATACCAAGCAGGACTACGAGCTTCTCATCATCATCCGACCGACGCTTACGAATGAGCAGAGCAAGGTGAAGATGGGCGATGGCATGCGCCAGACCTACGACCAGACCCTCGAGGATGATAAGAAGCGCAATGAGATAGGCCTGAACGACCCGAAGTACAAGACCTTCGAGGAAGAACAGAAGGAAAAGCAAGAGAAGGAAGCAGCAGCGAAGGCTCAGGAAGCCGACCGGGAATGGTATCATAATGCACCTGCCAACAGCAAGGACGCACAGGATAACGACCAGCAAAGTGCTGCACAGCAGAGCTTTGACTACGATAACCCTGTCTATGATATCACGGGCGAGGGTGCCCAGACATCTGAGGAAAATATTTCCAGTGAGGATGCCATGATGAAATGGAAAAAAGCCCGTCAGACGCTGCACAAGACAAATGAGTGATACAATGAGGCAGAAGGAGGGATAGGATGGAACAGGAGAATGCGACAGCTGTAAGTGGTGCTGTTCTCACCGTGTTCAGCACGGCCTCCGGCTGTGGGAAGACGATGCTTTCCATCAACCTCGCCGCTGCCATCGCAAAGCTTGGCTTCAGCGTATGCCTCCTGGAGACAGATACCCAGTTCGGGGATATCGCCTATGCTCTCGGCATCGACCCGAAGGAAAACCTCCACACGGCCCAGGCAGCCTGGGAACGAGATCCCGGTGGCTTCTTCATCGAGGACTACGTGGCGCGGGTGGAGAAGAAGGGCACCGTGTTCTTCACCCTGACGGCACCGAAGGACATCGAGGATGCCTACCAGATCCAGCCGGCCCACGTGAAGCACGTGGTGAAGGCTTTGCGCCGGAAGTTCGACTATATTGTCGTCGACACCCAGGCGGCCTTCGACCAGATGAACCTCATGTGCATCGACCAGAGCACGTTGGTGCTATTCCTGGGTATCGTGGACTTCCTGCCGACAGTCAAGAATATGCGCATCGGCATGGACACCCTGACACGCATCGGCTGTGACAGAGAGCGCATCCGTTGCATCCTGAATCGCAGCGGTGCCAGGACGCGCCTCCCGCTCTCCGATGTGGAGGGAATCTTGGGGACATCTTTCCAGACACATCTTCCCAATGATTTCAAGTCGGTGACGAAGTCCTTCGAGACGAATACGCCAATAGTCCTATCTGGGAATTCCTCCCTGTCCCTGGAGATTCAGAAACTTGCAAAGGTGTTCACCGGAGAGGATTTCGGTGCCCAGCCGAAGCAGGAGCCAAAGAAGGAAAAGAAGGGCTTCTTCGCCCGGCTTTTCGGAAAATAAATGTATTGAGACCATGAAAGGGGTGAGGCTATGGATTTTCGCGTACTTCTTGTGGAAAACAACTCGATTATCTTAGACCAGTCGGTCAATGCCATCAACAAGGCACCTGGCTTTACCCTTGCAGCAAAGTACAAGGATAGTGCCGGGGCTCTGGGGCAGGGGAAGGTCTTCCGCCCGAACCTCATACTCCTGGATATCGACCTGGAAGAAAATATCCAGGTGATACCCAAGTTCGTCCGGGAATATCCCCACGCCACCATCCTCTGCCTCTGCACCCAGTGGGATGCGGAGCTGACCGCCCGGGTCATGCGGGCCGGAGCGGCAGGCTGTCTTGTGAAGCCCTTCTCTGCACCGGAGCTGGTGGACGCCGTCAAGGCTCTCGAGAGCTCGGGGCAGAACGTCACCAGCGAGGTCATCACCTTCTTCAGCCCGAAGGGCAAGAGTGGCCAGACCACCTTCGTGGCAAATATGGCCCTCCGCCTGGCGGCGAAGGAGCAGAAGAATGTGGCCATCATCGACGCGAATCTCCAGTTCGGCGACATGGCAATCTTCTTTAACCTGACACCCACCACCACCATCATGGAGGCCTGTCGAGATGTGAAGAACCTTTCGCCGGTGTCGCTTACCAGCTACTTCGTCCCCGCGACGGCCCAGGTCAGCGTCCTCTGCGGCACCCGAAGGCCAGAGGATGCGGAGAAGATCATCCCGAAGAACTTCGTCGAGCTCATCGGCATGGTTCGCTCCCGCTTCCCCTATGTGCTCATCGACCTGTCCGTGGGCTTCAGCGAGTTCACCGTGAGTGCCATGGAGGCCAGCGACCTGACCTTCCTGGTGGCCTCGGAGGACAGCGTGTTTGAGAACCGCCACCTGAAGAAGGCGCTCTACGTCTTCGAGGGCTGGGGCGACAGTCTTCAGGACAAGCTGAAGCTCGTCTACAATCGGGTGCAGAACACCTCCAATGCCTACAAGCAGCAGCTGGAGGAAAGCATCGGCTATCCGATTACCGCCTTTCTGCCCAATGAGTACGATCTCGTATCCAGGGCAGCAGACGAGGGCCGCATGGCCTCGGATATCCGTCCCGAGTCGAAGCTTTCGACAGCAATCAACCAACTTCTCCGTGACCTCCACGGAAAGCATCAGATAAGGTGGGAGAAATCATGATCATCATAATATCCATCCTGGCGGGTGTCATGATATTCTTCCTGATACTCCTGGTCATCGCCTACATGCGCAAGGGGAGGGGAAATATCACCTCCCGTATGCGGACTCTTTCCGGCGAGGAAGCAGCACCGGCCCAGCAGCCCCAAAAGGAAAGCAAGCTGGTCGGTGGCATGCTAAACCTCGTCAAGAAGCTCGCCCCGAAAATCGAAAAGACCCAAAGCGCCTCCCGCATGGAGGAGCTGGATTTGAAGCTCCAGCGGGCCAATCTCCCGATTCTCGGCTCCGAGTTCCTAGCACTTATTGCAATCAGTTCCGCCATCACCTTTGGCTATGCAGTACTTCTGACCCTGGAAATCCTTCCTGCACTTATCGCAGCTGCAGCCATCGTGCTTTCAGCAATCCTCTATGTGAACATCCGCGTAGCTACTCGCAAGAAGAGATTCCTCAACCAGTTGGGTGATACGCTTTCCATGACAGCAAACGCCATGCGCGCCGGCTTCTCCTTCACCCAGGCCATCGAGCTCATCTCCCGCGAGATGGACGATCCCATGGGCACGGAGTTCGGCCGCGTCATCAAGGACCTCCAGATTGGCATCTCCCTGGAGAATGCTCTGGAGGGCATGGCGAAGCGCGTCGATAGCCGCGACTTTGACCTGCTGGTCACAGCCGTCCTCATCCAGCGCCAGGTGGGCGGATCCCTTGCGGATATCCTAGACAGCATATCCGGCACCATATCCGACCGCATCCGCCTCCGCCGGGAGGTCATGACGCTCACCGCCCAGGGCCGCTACTCCGGCTACGTCCTCTCCTGCCTCCCGGCAGCGATAGGCATTGCCCTGTGGCACAATGCACCTGATATTTTCAATCCTATCCTCACCACCTTCTGGGGACATGTCGCCATCGGCATCGCCGTGGTTCTCGTCCTCGTCGGCTACTTCGTGATGCAGTGGATTGTTGATATAAAGCTTTAATTCATTTTTCCTCGATATGCAGCCATTTGGCTTCATATAAATCCGTTCTGGGAGGAGGGAGCGAATGCATTTGCTAACAGCCTGGTGTCGTAGGTGCTTGCGTGACAGGCGGGGACAGGGGACCGTAGAATATGCTTTCCTGCTGGTCTTTGTCACCATCATCGTCACGTCGACCTATTTCACCATGCGCCAGCCAATCGAGACCGCTCTCACCGCCATCGTCTCCGTCGTCACTTCGGCGCTGGTGAGATGAACGGGGGAGCAGTGCTCCACAAGTTCTTATTTCTTTCATATCTATCATTCATTTACTAGGAGGAACTACAAATGAAAGAGAAGATGATCAACCTCGTTTCCATGATGCAGGCAGCAATGAAGAGCGAGAAGGGCCAGGGCATGGTCGAGTACGCACTCATGCTCGTGTTCGTCGCGATCGTCGTGACGGCTGTCTACAGCTTCAGCAACGGCCAGGGTCTCCAGGGCGGCCTGAACAACGCAATCACGAACGTTGTCGGCAAGCTCAACACGTCCATCGGTGCTGGCAAATAATCGCCGCGCGGTCCTTATTTCTATCATACTTATCTATTGGGAGGAAAACAAAATGAAAGAGAAGATGATCAACCTCTATTCCATGATGCAGGCAGCAATGAAGAGCGAGAAGGGCCAGGGCATGGTCGAGTAC
>CAMCRT010000075.1 GCA_945877355.1 uncultured Mitsuokella sp.
GATATTTCAAGGCCTAAAATTTTTCACCGAGAAAAGCTTGACACATACCCCTGATGTTTCTCCTCTTGAAAAAAGACAGATCCTCCAATAAATTCCCGCAGCAGAGAATTGTTGGGGATATCCTCCTCCGAAGGCAAATCAAGAAAATACTGAGCAAAGTCCAATAGGCGCCTTGCCTTCGTATATTCCGGCACATCAGCAGGCACAGCCTCCAGGAGTGGCACTGCATAGTGACGCAGGACAGAAAGCTCATAGATCAAAGCCGAGTTAAACATGATATCGGCTTCTTCCTGATAAGGGAAGATATATTTCTCCTCCCCCTCCCGCACATCTGGCCATTGCTTCAGCGTCTTCAGCGCGCTTGATGCCCGAAAATGATAATCGCGAACGAGGCGGCGCATAAGTCGCGCGTCGGTGGTAGGAATGCGATTATGAGGATCAATATTGAGCTGTGTCAAAGCGCTGATATAGATCTTCAGCTTATTTTTTCGCGGAATAGCTTGGGTGAGCTTTTCGTTCAGCCCATGGATTCCCTCGATGATGATGGGCTCATTCTTTCCCAAGGAAATGGGTGCCCCATGCCACTCCCGCTCCCCTGTCACAAAATTATAGGTGGGCAAGAGGACTTCCTCTCCTTGAAGGAGTCCGAGCATATCACGATTGAACTGGTGGATATCGAGGGCTTCGAGGCATTCATAATCATATTCTCCTGTCGGAGTCAACGGAGTCTCCGCCCGATTGCAGAAATAGTTGTCGAGAGAAATGGAGAGAGGCCGCAGCCCCAAAACTTTAAGTTGGATGCGAAGGCGCTGTGCAAAACTTGTCTTGCCTGAGGAGGACGGCCCTGCAATGAGGATAAGACGAAGCTTGTCCTTCTGGGTTGCCACAAGATCCGCAATTTCCGCAATACGCTTTTCCTGCAGGGCTTCGGAAACACGAATAACCTCCCCTATCGTTCCCGACCGTATGGCCCGATTGAGATCTGTAACATATTGACATTGTAGGATTCCCGCCCAGCGCTTCGACTCGTCAAGGACCCCCGAAAGCTTCGGCTGCGGAATGGCGGTGGCAACCTTTCCCTTGCTCGCCGCGTCCGGTGTTCGCATGAGCACGCCTGCCTCAAAGGGATCCAGCGCAAATTCAGAAAGCTTTTCTGCAGAATCCACCATGGCACCGTATAAGTAATCGTAGTAGGAATGGGAGCGATATATGCTTACCCGCTCTTGTTTGAGGGAAGCAATGAGATTCGCCTTTTCGATTTGTTTCGATTCCTTAAAGAGACGGACAGCCTCCTCCCTGAGAAGGAACTCCTTGTGTATCTTGCGCTTTTCTTCCACATAGGAATGCATTTTTGCGTCGATACTCTGAACCATTTCCTCCGTGATCTTGCCGTTTGGCATTCGTATTTCACAGTACAGTCCATTATTGGCACGAAACTTGACCACTACCTCCGCCCCTGGGTAAAGCTCCCGGACAGCCATAATGAGGAGGAACTCGACAGAACGCCGATAAATAAGCCAGCCTTCTTCTGAGTCCAGCTCCACGAATTCGATGGATCTGGACTTCCCCACGGGTGTTTGAAGGTCATGGAGTGTATTATCTAGCTTGACCCCTACAATGGGAGATCCGTATTCCGCTTGATAGGTCGGTGCGATATCAAGCGGCAATGTTTCTGGTGGAAAATAGCGAGACTTACGTATTGTTACGAACATGAACAGATCACTCCTTTAGGAATTCTGGCTATTCCAACTAAAAAAGGAACAGCGATGTGTTCCTCTTTATTCCTTATTTGAAAATCAGGCAAACAATCTGATAGGAAAGGGCCCCAATCAAGGCAGTACAGGGAATTGTAAGCACCCATGCCACCACCATCTGCTGAGCAACCCCCCAATGAACTGCATTGGCACGCTTTGCTGTGCCGACACCCATAATCGAGCCAGAAACAACATGTGTCGTACTGACAGGGAGATGAAGAAGCGTTGCTGTAAAGATAACTGTTGCAGAATTCAAATCTGCAGCGAAGCCGGAAATCGGCTCCAGCTTGAAAATCTTCCCTCCCACTGTCTTAATGATGCGCCAGCCGCCGATGGCAGTACCACAGGCCATTGCCGTTGCTGCGAGAATCTTGACGAAGGTGGGAACCTCAAAGACATCGATGTAGCCGCCGGATAGAAGTGCCAGCGTCATGATGCCCATGGACTTCTGTGCATCATTCGATCCATGGGAAAACGCCATCATTGCAGCGGATACGATCTGCATCTTCTTGAACTTGTGGTTGATGGAAGAAGGGCTGAATCGTCCAAAGACTCGGAAAAGTATCGTCATGACGATACAGCCCGTCACGATGGCAATCAAGGGCGAGCCGATCAGAGATAGAATAATCTTCCCGATTCCATAGAAATTAAGCCCGTCCGCCCCGACAGAGACAAGCACAGCGCCGATGACACCGCCCACAAGCGCATGGGAAGAGCTGGAGGGCATGGCAAACCACCAGGTCACCAGATTCCATATAATCGCTCCCACCAATGCTGCGATGATGATATGTTCATCCACATGCTGGGCACTCTTTACGATATCCGCACCAATGGTCTTTGCCACGCCGGTGCTATACATAGCGCCAAGAAAATTCAAGCAAGCTGCCATCAGGATGGCGTGACTTGGATGAATCGCCCGTGTCGAAACAGAGGTAGCAATCGCATTGGCCGTATCGTGGAAGCCATTGATGAAGTCAAAGAGCAATGCCAAGGCGATAACAGTAAAAATGAGAAAATGCAGCTCAGGCATATTTCATGACCACTCCTCGAATCATATCGGATATTCTCTCACAGTGGTCTAGCGTCTCTTCCAAAATTTCCAGAATATCTTTCCATTTGATAAGCTCGATGGGATCCTTTTCGTTGGCAAAGAGGCTTGCTACCTCGTTGCGATAAATGCGATCCCCCTCACTCTCTAGGTGTCCGATCTTATGGGTCGCCTCAAGAATCTGGGCTTGGTTTTTCCGAATGTTCTTGAGCAAGGAAAACGCACGGATGATCTCCTCTGTCGCATCAATCAGGAGCTTTGTTAGGCTCCGCGCGCCTTCCTTTGTCGTTGCAGCGTTGTACATGACGAGGCGCTGTATGGTCCCTTGCAGATAGTCCACGCCGTCATCAAGCCCATTGGCCAGGGCATAGATATCTTCCCGATCGATAGGCGTGATGAACGTCATATTGAGCTTATCAATAATTTTATCATTGACCTTATCCGCCTCATGCTCCAGGTCTATAATCTGCTTTACACGAGAGTGCGCCTTGCTGTAATCCGCCATGACTTCATCCATGATCAGCGCACCCGAATGAAAAAAGCGGGCGCTCTCAACAAACAGATCAAAGAACTCTCCGTCCTTCTGCTTGAACTTAAACATCTTTCGTGCGTCCTCCAAAAGAACAACTCATACATTTCCGTATATAACTATATCATCTATCCCCCTCTACTTCAACAGAAAATACGCAAGCATAATAAAAATTTCAAAAAAAACAGACTCCACCGCCTTGTAAAACGATGGAGCCTGCAGAAGGAATCAGCCCTCCACGGCCTGCTGTGCCGCCAGCACCTTTGCCGCCACGCCCTTCATCTTTGCTGCAGATACGGAGCAGGCTGCGATGCGTACGCCAAGCTTCAAGGGGACAGCGAAAATGAGATCGTCATACAGCTTGTCACATACCGCCTGCGGATTCTTCGAGGGCACAGCGAGGAAGAAGCCTCCCATATACGGAAGAGCGTTCAGTCCACATTCTTTTGCTTCCTTCATAAAGAGATTGCCTCGGGCCTGAATCATCCGGTAGAAGTCGGCACGCTCCTTCTCAAACTGTGCGAGCGTTGCCTTGTCCTGCTGGATGCGCGTGAGAAGCGTCATCGCCCCTCGGTTGATGTTCGACCAGGTAGCACGGCTCGTATACTTGTTGATTTCCTTAAATTCCTCGATGACCGCCTTGTCCTTTGACACCGCCACAAGGGCACCGGTGCGTTGGCCGTATGCCGTGTAGCCCTTCGACATGGAGAAAGCGAACATGACAAGAATATTCTCCGAAAGGTTTCCGAACTTCTTCATGAAGCGGCGCGCCTCGTTCTTTTCCCCCGCATAATCGATGTAGGCGATATCAACGAGAAGGCTGATCTTCTTGCCCTTTGCGGCAAAGGCTGTCAGCACACTCAGGACACCATCCCAATCCTTCTCAGAAAGGCTGAAACCAGTCGGGTTATGGGCCGGTGTATTGAGAATAATCAATAGGCTATCCTGCTTGCCGAGAATCGATGTGACCGATTCCTCAAAGGACTTATGATTGAAGGCATGGTTCGCATCAAACAGCGTAAAGTTTTCAAGATGTGTGCCACACTCGTTGCAGATGACATTGTATGTCCCCCAGAACCAATCGGAGGTCAACACAGCATCGCCGCGCTCTGCATAATTTGCAATGGCATGGTGGATTGCTCCCGTGCCACCTGCCGTGGCAATGGAGCCGAAATATCCCTCAGGGCGGCTGTCTGCGAAAGTCAGATCGATCACTGCATCCAGATAAGCCGGCAAGCCAGAAATCGGCGCATAACTGACATAATCCTCAATGGAAAGGGAGCGGAAGACGCGCTCCATGGTGGGTATGCTAGCGAGTGTCCCATCATCTGCCATCATAACGCCCATGGTGGCGTTCGTCACCTTATCCGCGCCATATTTTTCCGCTGCCTCGCGGCACGCTGCACTTGCACCAAAGATTGCATCCTTCAACCGCTTTGAAGCAGCATGTGATGCCGCCATGCTCATAGACATTGCAATACCCCTTTTCATCGGATGTGCGAAAAACTTATCAAATTATATAGCTGCCTACAGCCACATACGTACATGATGTAATCATACACGTATCGTGCCTTTCTGTCTATATAGTGGGCTCAAGTATACAGAATGCAAAGGTGGGGCCTGTAAACCTCACAGCCCCACCTTCAAAAAATCTCAAGCTCACGCATCATGCGTGGGAATTCTCCGGGAAAAATTCGGCATGGATAGCATTGACGGCCTTTTTTAGCTCTGCTCCCTTGATAAGGCAGGAAATACTGATTTCCGATGTGCTGATGATATCAATATTGATTTCTGCCCGGGAAAGCGCCCCGAACATGCGGGCAGCGATTCCAGGATTGCCCAGCATACCAGCCCCGACGATGGATACCTTTGCCACATCTTCTTCGATAAGGACTGCGATGGCATTGAGCTTGTCCGCCACCTTATCGACAACTCTCTTCGCCTGCGCCAAATCATCCGTCGCGACTGTGAAAACCATGTCCGTCACATTCTTCTCTATGTTGCGGATGCTCTGCACGATCATGTCCACATCGATATTGGCCTCTGCAAGTGCCGAGAAGATCTCATGGGCAATACCCGGTGTATTGGGGATGCCGAGCACCGCGATTTTCGCGACCTTCTCATCATGGGCGACGCCGCGGATGATAAAATCTTTTTCTTCCATTGTATATTCCTCCCGAATGATAGTACCAGGTTTATTCGTAAACGTCGAGCGGACATGAATGGGTATGCCGAAGTGCTTCCCCATCTCAACAGAGCGCGGCTGCATGACGCCAGCACCGAGCCGTGCCATTTCCAGCATCTCATAATAGGTGATTTCCTTCATCTTGCGTGCATTCGGCTCGATCCGCGGATCCGCTGAGTAGATGCCGTCCACATCCGTATAGATCTCACAGGTATCTGCCCCAAGTGCACCGGCGAGGGCCACAGCCGAGGTGTCAGAGCCGCCTCGGCCGAGCGTCACCGGATCGCCTGCAGGGTCCGCCCCCTGAAAGCCAGCGACAACGACAATGTTTCCCTTATCCAGTTCTTCGTGAACGCGCTTCGGCTCGATTCCTGTGATGCGTCCCTTCGTGTGCACATCATTCGTCTTCATGCCAGCCATGTTTCCGGTCAAGGAAACAGCCGGCTGTCCCATGGTCTTGAATGCCATGGCTAGGAGTGCAATGGAAATCTGCTCTCCTGTCGTCAGAAGCATGTCCATTTCGCGTGAATACTGATACGGATCCTTTGCTACACCATGGGCAAGCTTAATCAGATCGTCCGTCGTATCTCCCATAGCAGATACAACCATGACAATTTTATCGCCTGGCTGTTTCTCTTCAAGAACACGCTTTGCTACATTATTGATTTTCTCTGTTGTAGCAACCGAGCTCCCACCAAACTTCTTGACTATAAGCGCCATGATTCTCCCCCTAGTCACACGATTGGCCTCTGCCATCGTTCACAGAATTTCAAACGAACCCAATTATACATAATTCTATAGGCAATGTCTATAAAAACTTGTCATTTTTATGCATTTTCTTTATAAATTTCTTTTCAAAAAGCACAAGGTGTTACACTACTTCTCTTTTACTCCGTGTATATCGGATTTATTGTAAACAAGTAATCCGGAATCCAATTAGACAAACAGAAGCACATGTGATAGATTATTGCAGGAATCTCTACAGATAGGCTTCCCACTTCTGTATAGGATTCTAAGGTAAATAGCAAGAAGGAGTTCTCCATGAAAAAACGTCCCATCGGAGTAGAGGAAAGACTGCCTCTGCTCGAAACCATCCCCCTTTCCCTCCAGCATCTCTTTGCCATGTTTGGATCAACGGTCCTCGTCCCCATTCTATTCAAGATTGACCCCTCCACCTGTCTCCTCTTCAATGGCATAGGTACCCTCCTTTATCTTTTTCTCTGCCGTGGAAAGATTCCAGCCTACTTGGGCTCAAGCTTTGCTTTCCTCTCCCCTGTATTTCTTGTCCTGGATAAATATGGCTATGAATCCGCTCTAGGCGGCTTTATCCTGGTCGGTGTTGTCTTCGTACTCGTCAGCCTGCTGATTCGTGCGATGGGTACGAGCTGGATCCATGTCATTTTCCCGCCTGCCTCCATGGGTGCAATCGTGGCCGTCATCGGTCTCGAGCTCATGCCGACAGCTGCCAAAATGGCAGGGCTGACTGACAAGGAGTCGGATCCTACCACCATACTCGTTTCCCTCGCGACACTCCTCATCACGATTGTATCCTCTGTTGCATTTCGCGGGTTTCTATCCATTATTCCCATCCTTATCGGCGTGGTTGGCGGCTATGTGATTGCCTCCCTTGCGGGCATTGTAGACTGGTCTCACGTTGCTGCTGCCCCCTGGTTTTCCCTTCCCACATTTTATACGCCTTCCTTTGACGTTGGCGCAATGCTCATCATCTTACCTGCCTCCCTTGTCGTTATCGTCGAGCATATCGGTCATCTCATTGTCACAGGCAATATCGTAGGACGAGATCTCACCAAGGACCCGGGTCTCGATCGCTCCATTCTAGGAAATGGCATATCCACAATTCTATCCGGCTTCTTTGGGTCCACGCCCAATACCACCTATGGCGAAAACATCGGTGTCCTTGCCATCACAAAAGTCTTCTCCACCTGGGTCATCGGCGGCGCCGCCATCTTTGCCATTCTGCTCTCCTGCCTTGGGAAGCTTTCGGCTGCTATTCAGAGCATCCCGACGCCTGTCATGGGTGGCGTATCTCTCCTGCTCTTTGGCGTCATCGCAGCCTCTGGCATCCGCATTCTCGTGGAGGCAAAGGTCAATTACAATGACCCGATGAATCTGCTTTTGACCTCCATCGTCATGGGCATCGGTGTCTCGACGGCCAGCATCACCTTGGGCACAGTGACATTTCAGGGAATGTCCCTAGCGACCATCGTCGCCATCTTCCTGTCCCTGCTCTTCCATATACTCCGGTTGATTCGCGGTGCAGATAGACAGACAGAAGAGGACGAAGCGCCCCATGCGTAAGATACGCGTCACCCTTCCCCAAGAGGATTTCCCAGAAAGGGAAATGCCTGTCAAATCCTATCTGAAACGCTATGCCGGCCTTTCCACCTCTTCCTGGAAGCGCATCAAGCACTCCGGCACCTTTGCCGTCAACGGAATCCTATCCATTGCCGCACGAACGACCGTGGTGGACGGTGATATCATTACCTACGATATCACACGCACGTCAAAGATTCCCGTCGAGCCGATGGTGCTCGATATCCGCTATGAGGATCCCTACATCCTTGTGATCAACAAGCCTGCGGGAATGCTCGTGCACCCGACGCCTAGAGTTTTCCATGGAACACTCGCCAGCGGCGTGCTGGCGCATTATGAGGCACGGGGAGAGCATCATGACTTTCACCCAATGCACCGACTTGACATGGACACCTCGGGGCTCGTTGCGATCGCAAAGGAGCCAGAGATCCAGTTTCTGTTGACAGGAAAGAATGGGGTAAAGCCGCTTCGTCGTGAGTATCTCGGAATTGTGGAAAAGGCTCCCGCCAGCAGGTCTGGCTGTATCGATGCGCCCATTGCTCGGGAGCTGCCTAGCATTATACGCCGGATCGTGGCGCCCCATGGGCAGGAGGCCCGCACCCACTATACGACGTTGCTTCAGGGTTCCCATCACGCACTATTGCACCTGCGACTGGACACGGGGCGCACCCATCAGATACGTGTCCATCTCGCATATCTGGGTCTCCCGCTTCTAGGGGATACACTCTATGGAGGGAACAATGCCTGCATAGCAAGGCAGGCGCTTCACGCTGCGCATCTTTCCTTTTTTCACCCGATTCTCTCCCTTCCCCTTTCCATTTATGCACCACTTCCCAGTGACATGCGCAGGATTTTATCCGACTCTTGCCTACTTTCCTAGAAGCCTCTATGGATTTCACGCATTTTATCTCACGCAAAAAGAATTTTCAAAAAAGGCGATGGTTTGCTATACACCATCGCCTTTTTCTATGGTATAATGATTTTAGCCGTAAAAACTTCTATATATTTAGGAGGTAATCTATATGCCACTAATCGGTACAAAAGAAATGTTCAAGAAAGCCTACGAGGGCGGCTATGCCATCGGTGCTTTCAACGTCAACAACATGGAAATCGTCCAGGGTATCACGGAGGCAGCTGCTGAGCTGAACTCTCCTGTCATCCTTCAGGCATCGGCTGGTGCCCGTAAATACGCCAAGGGCCCGTATCTTCGTCATCTCGTCGAGGCTGCTCTCGAGGTAAATGATATCCCCATTGCGCTCCATCTTGATCACGGCCCTGACTTCGAGACCTGCAAGGCTTGCATCGACGACGGCTTCACTTCCGTCATGTTTGATGGCTCCAAGTATGAATTCAAAGAGAACATCAAGCGCACCCAGGAAGTCGTCGCCTATGCCCATGAGCACGGTGTCGTCGTCGAGGCTGAGCTCGGCAAGCTCGCCGGCATCGAGGACGATGTGAAGGTGGCAGATCACGATGCTGCCTACACCCAACCGGAAGAGGTTGAGGAGTTCGTCAAGGAGACGGGCGTTGACTCCCTCGCCATCGCCATCGGCACGAGCCATGGCGCCTTCAAGTTCAAGCCGGAGCAGTGCACGCGCAATGCTGAGGGTGTTCTCGTACCGCCTGAGCTCCGCTTCGATATCCTCGCAGAAATCGAGAAGAAGATTCCTGAGTTCCCGATTGTTCTCCACGGTGCTTCCTCCGTCATTCCGAAGTACGTGAAGATCATCAACGCAAATGGTGGCAAGCTCGATGACGCTATCGGCATCCCGGAGGACCAGCTCCGCCGTGCTGCAAAGTCCGCTGTCTGCAAGATCAACATCGATTCCGATCTCCGCCTTGCCATGACGGCTGGTATCCGCGAGCACTTCGTCGCTCATCCGGAGCACTTTGACCCGCGCCAGTATGTGGCAGATGGTCGTTCCTACATCAAGGAGCTCGTTGAGCACAAGATCAAGGACGTCCTCGGCTCCGACGGCCGTGCAGACGAGATTCTCGCTCTTGCAAAGAAATAAGTTTCCCTTATCGGATAGACAAAAAAACAGGGCATTTGCCCTGTTTTTTTGTTTGCCAAAAATAAAGTTACTATGCATGTACCAGGCAATCCTTCCCTTTATCCTTTGCCTGGTACAGACGGGTATCTGATTTTCGATAAAGCTCCTCTGCGGAAGAGATATCATCCGACTTTGTATTGGCAGCGCCAATACTTATGCTGATGCCACTTTCCTGGCCATTGTAACGGATAAGTGTATGGTGAAGCCTATCTTGTAGTGTCACAAGGAGTCCGAGGAAATCCTCATATAGCATCTCACCATCCTCCAGCAAGACGAACTCATCTCCGCCCATGCGGATGAAATGGATGCTCCTGTGATCAAGGATAATCTCCTGCACCACATCCCCAAGCTTTTGAAGAGCGGCATCGCCGAAATCATGACCGTAGACTGTATTGAAGTGCTTGAAATTATCGATATCAAGAAAAGCCATGCTCATGCCATGCTTCTCCCTTGCCTCCGCAAAGAGCGCCGCCGTATGGGTGATGTAAAAATAGCGATTGTAGGCGCGAACAAGGTTGTCCTTGAAAATCAGGTCTTCAATGAGGAAGTTGGACTGCTGAAGCATGTGATTCATATTCTCGAACACGAAGCCCTTCTTCGTCATATCCACCTGGAGCTGCTGCACCATGAGCTGCAAAGATTTGGCCTCTGACACAAGGGAAGACCTATCCCCCTCCCCCTGGAGCAAGCGAAGAAGCTCCCCTGTCTTCTGCTGGATCTTCTGCAGTGCATGAAAATCATGGGATTCAAATTCGACAAGCTCTTCCCGTCTACGTATGATATAGCGGCAGACGAAATCCAGCGGATAGATCCGTTCTTCCGGAGACTCTGGACGAATCTCTTCTGACCTGTCCTGAATCATACTCGTCACTCACTTTCTCTCATCGGAAAAAACAGCATACAGCGCTGTCTGATTGACGCTTTGCTCTCCCATTTGCTCGGATGCGCCGAATATGCCAAAGCTCTGCCCCATGGCTGCATCACGCGCCCTGCCATAGGCCTCCAGATAGCCGTCTCGTTTATAGAGCATATAGCGATAGAGACATTCTACAGAAAACACAAAGCGCATGGAGGGATTCTCTTCTCGCATCTTTGCATAGAGGTCGTGATCTACTTTTTTGTAATCCCCAAGATGCAGGATATAGATGGCATCGTTGCGGTTGACACTCTTGAAATTATAAAGCGTCCCATCCTCCCCTCTTGTGCGCATGGATGCGATAAAGACCTCATCGCCCACAGCGCGGCCAAGGGGTGCCTGCATGACATTGTCCACAACCTGCTCGAGTGGTACGCCCGCTTCCTCGCTATACACCATAGCCGCTGGACGTCCATCAAGCTCGCAAAGCCCCTTCGTCTCCAAATCCACCTTTGTCGCCAGGTGCATCGGTGCATTCGGGGCCTGCTGATAGATATTTTCCCGATACAGACGAATGGATCCAAGCTTATTGCACAGAAAGAGGTATATACAGGCATCCGTGTAGACCTCTCCATTAAAGGCCACCTTCAAATTCACCCGTGGCTTGCTCAGAAGATCTGAATGAAATACTGTCGCCCCCAATAGGGTAACACCGCTCCCCTCCAGGGCAGCATTGAGGGTCGTGACGAGCTTTTCCTCTTCGTTCGTGCAAAATTCAATACAGACAGTGTCCTGATTGCCCGAATGAACCGCCTGCAACTGGCGACGCACCTGTAAAATTCTTGAGATAGGCGCCTTCCGGAGATCCGTCAGAATCCCGCCTGCCACTTCAAGCAATTCATCCTTCTGCGATACAGCCAGGAAATAAGTTTCGTTTTCCACAACTGCACCATTATCATAGGTATAGCAGGACTCGATTCCCATCGTCATGCTCTTTGGGAAATATTGGGCCGCCATTCTTGCGGTCTGTGCCAACTGGTCTTCTCCCGTGACGAAAAAAACAAGTTTGGGATTTTCATCCTCGGCATGTATCTCCTCAAGCAAGGACTCCCGTGTCTTCTTTCCTTTCGTGCTTTTTTGTATCATCGTTCCTCAATCCCATATAGATATAAAAATCCCAACTATAACTCTTTAAGTTTCATTACTCAAACTTCCCACACCGAAAATCGGTATAAAACCTTGAAAACTGCATATCT
>CAMCRT010000076.1 GCA_945877355.1 uncultured Mitsuokella sp.
GGTTGCCCGGGCCCGTGACAGGACGGCCGCGACGGCCGTTGTCGATGAGGGCGTCCACCGCCTCCTGCAGCATGCGCTTCTCATTGCGCACGATGATGTCCGGCGCACCGAGGTCGAGAAGGCGCTTCAGTCGGTTGTTGCGGTTGATGACGCGACGATAGAGATCATTGAGGTCGCTCGTCGCGAAGCGTCCGCCGTCCAGCTGCACCATGGGGCGCAGCTCCGGCGGGATGACTGGCACAGCGTCCAGGATCATCCAGCTGGGCTTGTTGCCGGACTTGCGGAAGGCCTCGACCACCTCCAGACGACGGATGGCCCGGACCTTCTTCTGCCCCGAGGAGGAGCGGACTTCCTTCCGGAGCGTCTCGCTCATGCGGTCGAGGTCCAGCTCCTCCAGGAGCTCCTTGATGGCCTCAGCGCCCATGCCGACCCGGAAGGTATTGCCGTACTTTTCCAGGGCGTCGTGGTAGTCCTTCTCCGAGAGGAGGCTCTTCTTCACGAGATCCGTATTTTCGCCCGGATCCAGCACGATGTAGTAGGCAAAGTAGAGGACCTTCTCCAGAGCCCGCGGAGAGATATCGAGGATAAGACCCATGCGGCTTGGGATGCCCTTGAAATACCAGATATGGGATACCGGTGCCGCCAGCTCGATGTGGCCCATGCGCTCGCGGCGAACCTTGGCGCGGGTGACCTCGACGCCGCAGCGGTCGCAGACGATGCCCTTATAGCGGATGCGCTTGTACTTTCCGCAATGGCATTCCCAGTCCCGCGTCGGTCCGAAGATGCGCTCGCAGAACAGGCCGTCGCGCTCCGGCTTGAGCGTGCGGTAATTGATTGTCTCAGGCTTCTTGACCTCGCCATAGGACCACTCGCGGATCTTCTCCGGAGACGCGAGCGCGATACGCATCGAATCAAAATTGTTTACATCCAGCAAAGAGATGCCACTCCCTTCAATCGGTTTACTTATGGGCCAAGGGAAGGCTCGCGCCTCCCCTGCCCCTTATGGTCATGCAGCGTGTGCTGCTTATTCTTCGTTCGTATCGTCTGCTTCTGGCTTGCCGTCAGCGTCCGTGATGGTCGCCATACTGCCGAGATCGGCGATGATGTCGTCAGGAGCCTCGTCGTCAGAGGGTGCCCCCTCATCGTAGGAAGAGCCCTCCTGCGGTGCCGGCTGGCCCGAGGGGTCCACGCCTGTCACATCGAGATCCAGATCCTTTGCTGTCTCCTTCACGTCGTCCTCATCATCGTCATCGTCCTGGATCATGATTTCCTTCGCATCCTCATTGAGGACCTTGATATCGAGACCGATGGACTGGAGCTCCTTGATAAGGACCTTAAAGGACTCCGGCACGCCCGGCTCGGGGATGTTCTCACCCTTGACGATGGCCTCGTAGGCCTTCACGCGGCCCACCACGTCGTCGGACTTGACCGTGAGGATTTCCTGCAGGGTATAGGCGGCGCCGTAGGCCTCGAGGGCCCAGACCTCCATCTCGCCGAAGCGCTGGCCGCCGAACTGGGCCTTGCCGCCGAGAGGCTGCTGGGTGACGAGGGAGTACGGGCCCGTGGAGCGGGCATGGATCTTGTCGTCCACCAGGTGGTGCAGCTTCAGGAAGTAGGTGCAGCCCACCGTGACCCGGTTCTCAAAGGGCTCGCCCGTGCGGCCATCATAGAGGATGGTCTTGCCGTCCTCAGGAAGGCCCGCCAGCTTCACCGTGCCGAACACATCGTTCTCGCCGGCGCCATCAAAGACTGGCGTCGCGATGTGGACGCCTGCCACGTCCGGCTCCGGCATTCCATACTTGTCGAAGTCGTAGCCGGCATCGCGGAGGCACTGCTCCACCGTGGGATCGCCATTTTTGATCTGCTTGCCCAGCTCCCGGACAGCCATGCCGAGATGGACCTCCAGCACCTGTCCGATATTCATGCGGGACGGGACGCCGAGGGGGTTCAGCACGATGTCGACCGGCGTGCCGTCCGGCAGGAAGGGCATATCCTCCTGACGCATGATGCGGGAGACGACACCCTTGTTACCGTGACGGCCAGCCATCTTGTCACCGACGGAGATCTTGCGCTTCTGGGCGATGTAGACCCGCACGAGGCGGTTGACGCCCGGCGGCAGCTCGTCGTTGTTCTCGCGGCTGAAGATTTTTACGTCGACAATCTTGCCCTGCTCGCCATGGGGGACCCGCAGCGATGTGTCGCGGACCTCCCGGGCCTTCTCGCCGAAGATGGCGCGCAGGAGCCGCTCCTCAGCCGTGAGCTCCGTCTCGCCCTTCGGCGTGACCTTGCCCACGAGGATATCGCCAGGGCGCACATCGGCGCCGATGGAGATGATGCCCTCCTCGTCGAGATCCTTCAGGGCTTCCTCCGCCACATTCGGGATGTCGCGGGTGATTTCCTCAGGCCCGAGCTTCGTGTCGCGGGCATCGCACTCGTACTCCTCGATGTGGATGGACGTGTAGATATCCCGCTTGATGAGATTTTCCGACAGGAGGACAGCGTCCTCGTAGTTGTAGCCTTCCCAAGGCATGTAGGCGACGATGATGTTGTAGCCGAGGGCCAGCTCACCGTGGTCCGTAGAGGGACCGTCAGCGATGGGCTGTCCCGCCTCGACGGCGTCACCCTTGTATACGATAGGCACCTGGTTGATGCAGGTTCCCTGGTTGGAGCGGATGAATTTCTGGAGCTTGTAATGGTCGAGCTCACCGGAGTCCGTGCGGACCTTGATGAAGTTCGCCGTGACCTCCTCCACGGTGCCGCTGTGCTTTGCCAGCACCATGACGCCCGAGTCGCAGGCTGCCTTGTACTCCATGCCTGTGCCCACGAGAGGCGCCTGGGTCCTGAGGAGTGGCACAGCCTGACGCTGCATGTTCGCGCCCATGAGGGCACGGTTCGCGTCGTCGTTCTCCAGGAAGGGAATCATGGCCGTGGCGATGGAGAAGACCTGCCGCGGGCTCACGTCCATATAGTCGACCTTATCGCGGTCGAAGAGGCTCGTCTCCTCATTGTAGCGGGCCGTGACGCGCTCGTTGACGAACCACTCATTCTCGTCCAGGGGCTCATTGGCCTGGGCGATGATGATCTCGTCCTCCTCATCCGCCGTCAGGTAGCGAACCTCGTCGGTGACCACGTGCTTTTCCTTGTCCACCCGGCGGTACGGCGTCTCCATGAAGCCGAACTGGTTGACCCGCGCATAGGTCGCGAGAGAGCCGATGAGGCCGATGTTCGGACCTTCTGGGGACTCAACCGGGCACATGCGGCCATAGTGGGAGTTGTGAACGTCGCGGACCTCGAAGCCTGCGCGCTCACGGGAGAGGCCGCCAGGGCCGAGGGCCGAGAGACGGCGCTTGTGGGTAAGCTCCGACAGCGGGTTGTGCTGATCCATGAACTGGGAGAGCTGGGAGGACCCGAAGAACTCCTTGATGGCAGCCACGACGGGGCGGATATTGATAAGGGCCTGGGGCGTGATGACATCCACATCCTGGATGGTCATGCGCTCCCGCACGACGCGCTCCATGCGCGATAGGCCGATGCGGAACTGGTTCTGCAGCAGCTCGCCCACAGCGCGGACGCGGCGGTTGCCCAGATGGTCGATATCGTCCGTATTGCCAAAGCCGTCCATCAGGTTCAGCAGATAGCTGATGGAGGCGAGAATATCGTTTTTCGTGATGGTGCGATCGTGAATGTCGAGGGTAGGCGTGCACAAGAGACCGACGCTGGTGCCGTCCTTCTTCAGGAGGCGCAGGCGGATGATTTCCCCGTCACCGAAGATTTCCTTCTCCCGCTCCATATCGATGGGAGCGAGCATATCCTCCGTGACCACCTCGCCCTGGGGAATGACGATCTCCCCCGTGGACTTGTCCACGATGGGCTCCGCCAGGACCTTGCCGATGATGCGGCGCTTCCAGCCCAGCTTCTTCGTGAGCTTGTAGCGGCCGACCGTCGCCAGATCATAGCGCTTCGGGTCGAAGAAAAGGGAGTTTAGGAGCTGGGTCGCGTTGTCCACGTTCGCCGGCTCGCCCGGGCGCAGGCGGCGGTAAATCTCGATCGTCGCATTCCCCTGGGACTTCACTTCCTCCCCATCCCGCTCCATGGTGGCCATCATGCGGGGATCGTCGCCAAAGAGGTCACGGATGTCCTCATCGCTGGCAAAGCCTAGGGCGCGAATGAAGTAGGTGACAGGCATCTTGCGGGTGCGGTCGATGCGGACGGAGACGATGTCGTTCGTATCCGTCTCCAGCTCGATCCAGGCGCCGCGATTCGGGATGACCGTCGCGTTGTAGAGGTGCTTGCCCGTCGGGTCAATTTCCTCCCCGTAGTAGGCACCAGGAGAACGCACGAGCTGGCTGACGATGACGCGCTCTGCACCATTGATGATGAACGTGCCCGTATCCGTCATGAGGGGGAAGTCTCCCATGAAGACTTCCTGCTCCTTGATCTCGCCCGTTTCCTTATTAATGAGGCGAACATTCACGCGAAGAGGTGCCGCCAGCGTCACGTCCCGTTCCTTGCATTCATCCAGCTCGTACTTGGGGCTGCCAAGAGAAAAGCTCTCAAACGAGAGAACGAGATTGCCAGAAAAATCCTGAATCGGAGAAATATCCCGGAAAATTTCCTGCAATCCCTTGTCAAGGAACCACTCGTAGCTCGAGCGCTGGATATCCAGGAGATGTGGCATCTCCATGACTTCCTTGATTCTCGCGTAACTGTACCTCTTGCGTTTGCCCACCGGCACAGGATTAAACATGAAATCCTTCACCCCTTAGCCTGTAATGAATGCCAATAATAGGAACTGCCCTCGCCTCGCCATAGGCTTTTTCGAGCCGATAAAAAATTGCAAGGTATCATACTACACTACCTTGCAATCCCTTTCTGTCAAATGGGCAGAGTATCCCCTTAAATAATCTGTATTCCTCACACTACCACAGAAAAAATTTCTTGTCAATGAAAAATCACGTTTTTTTCGATTTTCCTCCCAAAATATCCTTTCTGTAAATCTTTGTCGAAAAATCTTTCACTGTCCCTCGGACGGCTTCCGCTTTTTCCGTCGTTCCCGGAAAAAATCCTTCATGATCTTGGCACATTCCTCCTGAAGGACTCCCGCCGTGATCTCCGGCGTGTGGTTCAGGGCCGGGTGGCCGGGGATATTGAAGACCGACTCACAGGCTCCCGCCCGGCTGTCCGTGCTGCCGTAGACCACCCGGTCCACCCGGCTCATGACGATGGCCCCGGCGCACATGGGGCAAGGCTCTATGGTCACATAGAGCGTAAGCCCCGACAGGCGCCAGCGGGCGAGTTTCTCGCAGGCCGCCCGGATGGCCACCATCTCCGCGTGGGCGGTGGCATCGTGCTTCGTCTCCCGCAGATTGTATCCCGTAGACACAACTTCGCCCTCGCCATCCACGAGGACGGCGCCGATGGGGACTTCTCCCAGATCCTGCGCCCATCTCGCTTCGGCAAGGGCGAGCTCCATATAGTATTCATCCGATTTTTTCATGCTGATGTACTCTTTCCGCCGCGCCGTCGATACGCGCCTTTCCCGTATAGAAGAGGGACTGGGTGGGCCTGACGCTTGGGATATAGGCATCCCGCACGCTCTCCAGCTCCTCGTCCTTTTCCATTTCCCGTTTCAGCACGTATGCAAAGGATTCCTTCTTCTCCTTGCGCTCATAGCCTTGCTTGCGCGAAAAGGATTCCTCCGGATTCAGATACACGCTCTTCGTGCGCTCCACGCGCTCCACTCTGTCCATCATAGTAGTCCCCTCCTTCTTCTTTTTCAGCGTAGAGAATTCAAAATCTTCTCTTATCTAATTATATCGGAGAATCACTCCAAATAATAAGTGATTTTCTCACAATAATTAAAAAAAGAAGAAGCTCCTCAGAGCTCCTCTTCTTCCTGTTCTGTTGTCTCGCGAAACCTGGCCACCGCTTCCCGCGCGATGGAGGCATCAAAGCCGCTGCGAAAGAGGCTGGCGAGCATCTTTTTTTCCTCCGCACCCCGCCGGTACTTGACGAGGAGCGTCCGGTAGGCCGCCGCCTTTTCCCGCTCCCCCGTGCTCTTCGGCACGCAGCTTGTCACAAGTGATGAGGGAAAGCCTCGCTTGATGAGCTTTGCCACGATCTGGCGCACGGAGCTTCGGCTCTCCTCGTAAAGGTACGTGAACTGCCGGGCACAGGCGCTCTCGTCATTCAGGTAGTGGAGCTCCTGGAGCCTTTTGATGGCGGCGACGATTTCCTCCCGGCCATAGCCCTTCCGGAGGAGCTTTTCCACCAGGCGACGGGTGCTATACTCCTGCCGGGCCAGAATGTCCGTGGCGGCCACGAGGGCCGTGGGCTTCGGCCTCTCCGCCCTCGCTTTCCGTCTCTTCCCCTTGGGAGCCTTTGAGGCCTCGGCCTCCTCCTGGCCCTCCGATTCTGGCCTTTTCAGGCGCTTACTCCACATCCGCCTGGGCATCCATCATGATCTGCTCGAGCATCTCGTCCTCCGAGGGCTCCTTTTCCTCCTCATCCCCACCGACGACCAGCGGCATGGCTCCTTCGTCCTCGGCGATCTTCGCCCGGACCTTCTGATCCAGCTCGTCCACGAGGCCCGGCGTCTCGGCGATGGTCTTCTTCGCATTCTCCTTGCCCTGGCCCAGACGGATATCGCCGTAGGAGAACCAGGCACCGCTCTTATTGACGATGTCCATCTCCACCGCCATATCGAGGATGCAGGACAGACGAGACACGCCCTCGCCATATATGATGTCGAACTCTGCCGCCCGGAAGGGGGGCGCCACCTTGTTCTTCACGACCTTGGCCCGGGTGTGGTTGCCGATGACCTGATCCCCCTGCTTCAGCACATCCTTCTTGCGGATGTCGATGCGCACGGAGGAGTAGAACTTCAGGGCACGGCCGCCCGTCGTCACCTCGGGGCTACCGAACATGACGCCCACCTTCTCGCGGATCTGGTTGATGAAGACCGCCACCGTCCGGGACTTTGCGATGACGCCTGTGAGCTTGCGCATGGCCTGGCTCATGAGGCGGGCGTGGAGGCCCACATGGCTGTCCCCCATCTCCCCCTCAATTTCCGCCTTCGGCACGAGGGCGGCGACGGAGTCCACCACCACGATGTCGATGGCGCCACTGCGCACGAGGGCATCCACGATATCGAGGGCCTGCTCGCCCGTGTCCGGCTGGGACACGAGAAGGTCGTCGATATTGACGCCCAGCTTTGCCGCATAGACCGGGTCCAGGGCGTGCTCCGCGTCGATGAAGGCAGCGACGCCGCCATTTTTCTGAGCCTCGGCGATCATGTGAAGCGTGACCGTCGTCTTGCCGGAGGACTCCGGGCCATAGACCTCCACGATACGTCCCCGAGGCAGGCCGCCGACACCGAGGGCGATATCGAGGGGCAGGATGCCCGTGGAGATGACCTCCACATTCATATTCGCCTTTGCCTCGCCCAGGCGCATGATGGAGCCCTTGCCGAAATCCTTCTCGATCTGCTTGAGGGCCTGCTCCAGTGCCTCTTCCCGTGTCTTCGGCTTGCCTTTATCTGCTGCCATATCAATATCCTCCCATTACTTCTGTATCGAATGCAATCGTATTTCGCACAAGACAGCGCAGGCCGCCTGCAAGAGACTTCCTGCGCATCGCTTTCCTGTCTATTATAGTAGATATGTTCTCTTTGTGCAAGCAAAAAGATTTCACGATTTAGAAGTCACCGCCCGGATTTCTCCCGGATGGCCTGTAACGACTCCCCGTAGGGAGCCCGGGCGATGCCGTGCTCCGTCACGATAGCGGTGATGATGCTCGCGTCGGTCACATCAAAGGCAGGATTGTAGACCTTGACCCCCGCAGGCGCCATACGCTCCCGATACCACATCTCCGTGACCTCCTCGGGGGCCCGCTCCTCGATGGGGATATCCGCCCCCGTCTTTCTATCGAAATCAATCGTCGAGGTGGGCGCGCAGACGTAAAAGGGAATGCCATAGTGCTTTGCAAGGATCGCCACGCCGGAGGTGCCGATCTTGTTTGCTGCGTCCCCATTGGCCGCCACCCGATCGCAGCCCACGAAAACCGCCTGGACCCAGCCATTCTTCATGACGCTCGAGGCCATGTTGTCACAGATGAGCGTCACGTCGAGCCCAGCTGACTGGAGCTCGTAGGCGGTGAGACGGGCTCCCTGCAGCAGAGGCCGCGTCTCATCGCAGAACACCTTGAAGCCATAGCCTCGCTTTTGCCCCAGATACATGGGAGCCGTGGCCGTGCCGTACTTCGCCGTGGCCAGCTGCCCCGCATTGCAATGGGTCAGGAGCCCATCCCCCTTCTTCACAAGAGTGAGACCGTACTCGCCAATCTTCTCGCAGATATCAATATCCTCCTGCTTGATGCGAAGGGCCTCGAGGCGCAGCACCTCCCGGATTTTCGCCACCCCCTGCCCCTTTGCCCCCTGGGCTGCACGCTCCATGCGGGCGGTCGCCCACATGAGGTTGACTGCCGTCGGCCGGGAGGAGTCGAGGTACTCCTTCGCCTCGTGGAGCCGTTGCAGGAAGGCGGCCTCCTCCGCCTCGTCAATATTGAGAGCGGCAAGGTACATCCCAATGGCCGCCGCATCCCCGATGGCAGGAGCCCCCCGCACCTTCAGCTTCCGGATGGCATCCCAGATTTCCTCCTGGGTCTTGAGGTGAATAAGCTCCGTCCGCCCTGGCAGCTTCGTCTGGTCGATGATGACGAGGGCCCTTTCCTTCTCATCGAGGGCAAGGGTCTCGTAGTCAAGAATGCTCTTTTCCATAGTTTCTCCCCTGTACTGCTTGAAATTTTCCTGCACACCTGCCGCATATTACGGGAGCCTGCCGCCTAATGGATCTCCTTTGGATAGGCCCACTTCGCCAGCTCCTCAGCGGGGATGGTCTCCGGCTCATGGCCCAGCACCGTCAGCGTCTTGTAGTAGATCTCCGCCAGCTCCTCCACGTAGCTGGCCTTGAGAAGCGCTTCCTTCAGATTCTCCGCCACCGCGATGACCCCGTGGGCCGCCATGAGAGCCACGTCCGACTCCGCCAGCGGTCCCACGACTGACTCCGCCAGCTCCTTCGTCCCAGGGCGGGCATAGGGCGTTACAGGAATGACCCCATTTTTGCAGCCCAGCACAAAGAGCTCGTAGACAATGGCAGGAATGGGCTTTCGCATCACGGCGAAGGCCGTGGCATTCTTCGAATGGGTGTGGCAGATGGCCCCCACATCGGGCCTCGCCCGATAGACCGCCAGATGCATCATCGCCTCGCTCGTGGGTCGCTCCCCCGTGAGTGCCTCGAAGGTATTTCCCTCCATATCGAGGACGACAATGTCCTCTGGCAGGAGCTCCGCCCGATCCCGCCCCGTGGGCGTGATGGCGATGAGCCCATGAGCCCGGTTGATCACGCTAAAATTTCCCGACCGATGACGGCAGAGCCCACTACGCTCCGCCTCCTGCGCAAACCGAAGCACCTCCCGCTTCTCCTTCTCTAGCATAGGCTTCCTCCTTTTTCAGCACATGCTCCCAATAGCTTGTGTTTCCCTTATAAAAAGGATACTATATCCCCTATGTTTGTCAAGGAATTTCGAATTTTCGCATGTGCGCACAAAGCCTCCCATGCCTTTTCATAGAAGACATGGGAGGCTTTTCCCCCTTGCAACTTATTCTCTATGAAGCCTATGGGGAATACTATTACAGCTTGAACTTCTGTACATCGTTCTGCAGGCTCTGGGCCAAGTCTGCCAGCTGATGGCTGGCGGCTGCAATTTCCTCTGTGGAAGCCGCCTGCTGCTCCGACACGGCAGAGACGTTCGTCGCCTGCTCCTGCACGACACCAGAGGCCTCCTTGATGCGGCCCACCTGTTCGACCGTGGCCTTGCAGTCCTTCTGGATTTTCGCACTGACAGAGGCAATGGTCTCGATCTCCCCTGCGAGGCTCGTGATAAGGCCTGCGATGCTGTCGAACTTGTCGCCAGCCTCCTTAACCTGGGCAAGATTCTGCCGGACTTCCTCCTGCTGGGTTTTCGTCAGGTCAAAGGCCACCTGGATCTCGCCGGAATTCTTCTGGATGACCCCATTGATCTTCTGGGCAGCTGCCTCCGACTCCTCAGCCAGCTTCCGGACCTCATCGGCCACCACGGCAAAGCCGCGGCCCTGTTCGCCGGCCCTTGCTGCCTCGATGGCGGCGTTCAGAGCCAAAAGCTTCGTCTGGCCGGCTATATCCGTGACGGTCTTATTGATTTCCGCAATATTTTTCGATCCATCATAAAGGGCCTGCACAGCACCGCCCACATCGACAGCGCCCTTTGCCAGGCCTTCGACGCCCTCGACGACCTTGTCCAGGACGGCCCGCCCTTCCTTTGTCGCTGCCGTTGTGGAGCCCGCCGATTCTGTCACGGAGCCCACGGCCTTCATGACACTGTCCATCTGGTCATTCATGCCTGATACTGTGCCGGAGGCCTCCTCCACGATGTTCGTCTGGGTGGCGGACTGCTCGGCTATCTTCATGACAGAGTCGGCCGCAGACTGGGAGGCATTCGCCGTCTGATTGGCGCTGGCCGTGAGCTCCTCGGAGGAAGCGGATATCTGGTCGGCAGCCTTCCCGGTATCCGAAACCATATTGTGCAGAAAGTCGATCATCTGGGCGCAGCTGTTCTGGAGATCCCCCACCTCATCGGCACGGCTCGTCTTGGAAAGCTTCGTCGAAAGATCCCCTGCCGCCACCTTCTTCGCCGTTCCTGTGAGCTGCTGGATGGGGTTTATGGCGCTGGTCAAGAAGTAATATACGATGGCACTCAAGATGAGAATGGCCAGGATGCTGACGACGAGGATGAGCTTCGATATATGGCCGACCGCCGCAAAGGCCTCCTCCTGAGGAAGCTCCACGGCGATGGACCAGCCGGTAGAGCCCACGGGGCTTGCCGCATAGAATTTATCAACACCGCCAAAATTGCTCTCAAAGGCAACCGTCTTGCCGGACATGATATTCTTCGCCACATCGCCGATGCCCTCAAGATCCGTGAGCTTGTCCTGTATCGTATACTTCTTGTGATAAAGGAATTCGCCAGTCTTCGCGACGAGGAAAACGGAGCCGCTCTCGCCGACCTTCGCATCCTGAAGCGCGGCAGCAAAGACCGTAGCATCCAGATCCCCGCCCAGCACACCGATGACCTGGCCGTTATGAAGGACAGCACGGCTGATGGTCAGACAGGGCTTCCCCGTTCCAGCATCAATGTAGACATCGCTGACGACGGTCTCATTCGGCTTTGCAAGGGAAGCCTTGTACCATTCCCGCTTTGTCGGATTCCAGTCCGCCGGGAAGGGATGCGTCGATACATATGTCCCATCCGGACGGCCGTAGTAGGTATTCATGAAGCCCTGGGCCGTCAGTTTGTCGATGGTCTCCT
>CAMCRT010000077.1 GCA_945877355.1 uncultured Mitsuokella sp.
CCGAGGATGTCCGTGAGCTTCGTCTTCTTCGGTGCGTAGTCCACCGTCGTCTCGCCGTCGTGGGCGTGGATGTGGACGAAGAGCACGCCGGGCAGGCCCAGGAGCGTCTTTTCGACTTCCTTCGCGCTGTCCTCCGTATAGCCCGTCACCGTGAATTGCAGGCGGGTGTTGCCATTCATCTCGCCGCAGCCACATTCCTTGCACATATCGATTCCTCCTGTTTTCTGTTCGTCAAAAAGAAGCGAGGCATGGCGCTGCCATGCCCCTTTTCTTCTATTATAGTACGTTTTTCCGCTGGCGAAAGCCCCGCATGGGGTTATTTCTTCCCCTCGCGCTCCCGCTTCTTGCGGGCGCGACGGTCGGCCTTCGTCTCCACATCGACCGCGTCCACCGGGTCATGGATGAGGAACTTCGTCCCGGCGAACATGCTCGAGACCTCGGACTCGCCTTCCATGAACTCGGCGCGGGTCACCATGTAGATATGGCCGATGGCGAAGAGGATGATGCCCCAGGCCACATAGTGGTGGACCACATGGACCGTCATCTCATTGCCGCAGACCGTATTGACCCAGCCGGTGACGAGGGCCATGCTGCTGTTCGGATCCCGCATGAAGTACAGGTCGAAGCCCGTCAGGAACTCGATGGCCACCAGCACGTACAGGAGCACGTAGGAGGAGCGGGCCATGGGGTTCCGGAGATAGGAGGCGTGGTTCGGCTGCACCAGCATATAGTGCTTCAGCACGTCGATGGTCTCCGCGTAGAAATGACCCTCCCAGAAATGGGGGAAAAGCCGGTCGCCACGATTGACGATGAAGCCGTAGATGCGCAAGACAAACGCTGCGCAGAACAGGAACGCCGCCACGAAGTGGATATCGCGCACCAGATCCACATAGGTCGACGAAAAGGTAGGCTCCAGATTCAGCGTGCCAAGCGGCGTCGCGATGATGATGCCCGTCCCGAAGAGGATGAGGATCATCGTCGCCATGATCCAGTGGAAGATGCGCAAAAACGGACTAAAGACGTAGAACTCCTTGCGCTTGACTTCCTTTACTGCATGTTTCATCTTCGAACTCCTTTCTGCCGCATGCCTTATTCATCGACATGGGTGCCGGAGACAGGGTCCGTCGTGACAGTGCGGATGGTTTCGCCCTTCGCATTGTACATGTGGGTGGCGCAGGCCATGCAGGGGTCAAAGGAGCGCACCACCTTCACGATTTCCAGGGGCTTGTCGGGGATGGCCACATGGGTGTCCATCATGGCGAGCTCATAGGCGCCGTGATTGCCCTTTTCATCCCGGGGGCAGGCGTTCCAGGTGGTCGGCACCACGCACTGGTAGTTGTCGATCTTCGCATCCTTGATGCAGACCCAGTGGGAAAGGGCGCCGCGGGGCGCCTCGTAGAGGCCGACACCCTTCGACTCGGCTGCCCAGGTATTCGGATCCCAGTGCTCGTTGTTCACCACGTCCACGTCGCCGCTCTTGATGTTCGCCACGAGCTTGTCGAAGAAGAACTTCTCGATCTCGGCATGGACCTGAGCCTCGAGGGCACGGGTGGCCGTGCGGCCCACCATGGTGGGCATCCAGACCTCAGGCTGAAGGCCCAGCACCTTCGACACGGCGCCGATCTGGTCGAGCATCATCTGCTCTGCCCAGGTGGGGGTGCCAAGTGCGCCCTTCGCCGCCTTCGTGTAGATGATGATGTAGCGGGCAAGCGGCCCCACTTCGCAGAGCTTGCCGCGCCATTTCGGCGTCTTGAGCCAGGAATACTTGCCGTTCTCGTCCAGCTCCTTCCAGTCCGTGGCGGTGCCCACCTTCGGGCCCGTGTACTTGGCCTTCGTGACGCCTTCCCAGGGCTGCAAATCTCCCTTTGCGCCCGGATACTCGTACCAGGCATGATCGACGCTCTCCGTGAAGCCATCGGGGGAGTTGAAGTCCTCCTCATTGACTTCGAAGTACTGGGCCGCGCCGACGCCGCCGGAGAAGTTCTCCACCACGCCGTTGCAGCGGATGAGGAGGTTATTGAAGTAGTCCCCGTCCTTCGTGCCGGAATAGGGCTCGATGGGGTAGGCGCCAAAGCCCAGGACCCGGGTCTTGGCGAGGCCGCCGCCGTCCACCCGGCCCGCCTTCACGTAGGCGGTGCCGATGGCGAGGGCATCCGGCACGTAGATGGAGCGGCAGATATTCCGCGCCACATTGACAGCCCTGTCCACGATGCCGAGGCGGGCCGTATTGATGGGGGCATTGCCGTCGTTCATGGAGATGGCGCAGGCTACGCCGCCCATGACATAGTGGGGGTGCGGGTTCTTGCCGCCGAAGACCACCTGGGGCACCACCAGCTCCCGATGCTTATCCAGAAGGTCGAGGTAGTGGGCCACCGCCATGAGGTGCACCTCGGGGGGCAGCAGCTTGTAGTCGGGATGATCCCACCAGTTGGCCGCGAAGATGCCCAGCTGGCCGCTCTCCACGATGGCCTGCACCTTTGCCTTGATGCCGGCGAAGTACTCCGGCGAGGAGGGGGCCACATCGTGGTCATAGGCCTCCGTGTTGCTCACATTCGGCGCCGCAAAGGGCAGCGTGTAGGAGCGCTGGACCGTGGAGGCGAGGTTTGCCGTGGCGATGGGGTCCGCCGCGAGGGCCTCCACCGGGCTGACCCAGTCGAGGGCATGGAGGTGGTAGAAATGGACGACGTGGTCCTGCACCGAGAGGGCCGCCGCCATGATGTTGCGGATATAGTTCGCATTCTTCGGGATGCGGATGCCGAGGGCATCCTCCACCGCCCGGAGGGAGGCGAGGGCATGGGCCGACGTGCAGACGCCGCAGATGCGCTGGATATAGGCCCAGGCATCTCGGGGGTCGCGCCCGTTCATGACGAGCTCCAGGCCGCGCCAGGCCGTGCCGGAGGACAGGGCCTCCGTCACCTTTCCGGCGTCATCCACCGTGACCTCCGTGCGGAGATGGCCCTCTATTCTTGTGATTGGATCGATTACTACGTGTTTCATTTATGCGCTCCCCTCCTTATTCGGACGCCTTCTGCTCTGCCTTTTTCTTTGCCTCAGCTTCCTCGCGCTTCTGCTTCTGCACGATGGAGCCCACCGCATGGGCAGCGACGCCCACGACGGCTACGGCGCCGACGCCGAGGCCGATCTTATCCGCATTGCCGAACTTCCCGTAGCCCGGCAGGCGCTTCGAGAAGGGCACATTGTCCCAGAAGCCCGCATTCGTGCAGCCGATGCAGGGGGCGCCGGACTGGATGGGGTAGCTCATGCCCTGGAACCAGCGGAGATTGCCGCAGGAGGCATAGGTCTCCGGTCCGCGGCAGCCCAGCTTGTACAGGCACCAGCCGGCCCTGGAGCCCGCATCGTCGTAGTTCTCCGCGAACATGCCCGCGTCGAAGAAGGGACGGCGGTAGCAGGTGTCGTGGATGCGGTTGCCGAAGAACTGCTTCGGACGGCCCTCGCCATCGAGCGGCGGCAGGGAGCCGAAGAGGGCGATGTGCATGACGACGCCCGTCATGACCTCCGGGATCGGCGGGCAGCCCGGCACCTTCACAAGCGGCACGCTGCCGATGAAGGGAGCGATGCCAGAGGAGCCCGTCGGATTCGGGCTCGCTGCCTGGATGCCGCCAGCCGTGGCGCAGGTGCCGTAGGCGATGATGGCCGCCGCATCCTTTGCCACCTCCTGCAGGGTCTGGGTGAAGGGACGGCCGCCGGACATGCAGTAGGTGCCGTTGTCGCTGGTGGAGACAGCGCCCTCCACCGCGAGGATGTACTGGCCCTTGTACTGCTGCGTGATCTGCTTCAGATGGGCCTCGAAGGGCTCGCCGGATGCCGCGCTCAGCAGGTGGCTGTACTCCAGGGAGATCTGGCTCAGCACCAGATCCGAGGCAAAGGGCGAAGCCGAGCGGATGAAGGACTCATCGCAGCCCGTGCACTCGTGCCCATGGATCCAGATGACCACCGGCAGCGGCTTCTTCTCCGCCGCCTCCACCACCTTCGACACCGCATCCGTGCTCAGTCCCATGAGGGACGTCAGCGCCACGCAGCCCTTGATGAAGTTGCGGCGGCTCATGCCATGGCGGAGATATACATCCCACATCGTTTCTCGTTTGTCCACGTTTGTGACCTCCTTATCATTCCCGGGCAGCGACAGAGCCGCCACCGCTTTGAGATACTACATTCTCTTTCCCATACGCGCGCCATTGCCCGCAAGCGACGCACCGCACAGCCTCCATAAAAGAAGTTATCATTTAGGCGCTTCGCCATAGAAATAATTTATTGCATTGGAAACATCAGGACGATTGCTCGATATTCCTGCATTCCCCTTGTTATTCGTCACTCAGTCACAAAACTCCTGCCAACAGGCTTCATTTTCTGAAGATATTCTGACAAATTTTTCCCGACGCCTCCCCGGAGGCAGGAATCCCATCCTTTTGAAAAAAATACTTGCATTGAATACGGAAACCCGCTATACTAGATAGCGTCTTGGGGACGTAGCTCAGCTGGGAGAGCGTTCGGTTCGCATCCGAGAGGTCGAGAGTTCAATCCTCTTCGTCTCCACCATAGGAAAACACAGGCGACTGCATAGCAGCTGCCTTTTTGTTTTGCTCGTATTCCTTTGTGGAACAGTAGAAAATATCTCCTACTTTCGCTATAATAGAGGAAGAAAAGCCATGACATACCCAGCCCGCAGAAGGAGGCGCCCCCCATGCTTTCCCTTCCCGCCATCAAAGCCCGCATTGCACCCGTATGCCAAAAATATCCCATCCGAAAGGTCTACCTTTTTGGCTCCTATGACCGCGGCAATGCAACGGAAAAAAGTGACGTTGACCTGCGCATCGAGGGCGATATCAAAAGCTTCTTCATGCTCGGCGGCATCTACTCCGACCTGGAGGACGCCCTCGGCACAAAGCTCGACCTCCTGAGCAAGCTGCCTGAGTCCAAACCCTTTTTAGACAATCTTCATAGGGACGAGGTGCTAGTCTATGAAAATGCGTAGGTGTTCTTCCCCGTCCATCAGCCTTTGCAACATCTTTCTCGCAGACTCCCCCTTGCCCTGCGGGCGTTCCCCCTCGAGAGGGGGACGAGGCTAGACTCAACAGCTTGGCAAGGAAAGGATTGCCCGTGCAGGGCAGGAAGAACGTAGCGGCACACTGGCTGTCACGTGCCATTGCGACTTTAGGAGCCTTGCATTCCTCCACTCGAGGGATGTGGTGCACGCAACGCGACAGAGGGAGTCTTGATAAGACGTAGCGACACGCTGACCGTAACGAACTATTGCGAGCCTAGGAGTCTAGCTTGCCTCCCTCTCGAGGGAGGTGGCACGCCAAAGGCGTGACGGAGGGAGTCTTGCTGCTGGCACTGACTTATATGGAAAAGGAGCCGTAGATGATTGTCATCTCAGCTCCTTTTTCCATGCTATGTGTTCGTCAGACTTCCATCTCATCCTTCAAAAACGTCCCGCGGCGCAGCTCGTCGAAGGACTTTTCCAGATCCTCCCGGCTCGCCATGACGATGGGGCCACCCCAGTGGATGGGCTCGCCTAGGGCCACGGAGCTCATGAACATAATCTCGATAGGCGCATCCAGTGCCGCAAGCTCCACCGCGTCCCCCTCCGAGAGCTTCACCGCCGTCTTCTCCGGGATCTCCTCCCCTGCGACCCTCGCCGCCCCCTTCAGGGTAAAGACCATGCAGGAGCGGGTCCTCTCCGTATCGAGGGTGATTTTCGCCCCTGGCGCCAGGATGATGTCGTAGTAGTCCATGGGAAGGTGACGGGACTTCACCCCCTGATGGCCCTCATAGGAGCCCAGGAGCAGCCGGAGCCTGCCGCCCTCCACGGGGCTCTCCTCGATATCCGCCCGCTTGATGGCCGTATAGGCGGGCTTTGCCATCTTCTCTGCCGCCGGGAGATTCAGCCAAAGCTGCAGGCCGCACATGCGCTCTGCCTTCGGCAGCCGCTCCTCGTGCTCCACGCCGGAGCCCGCCGTCATGTACTGCACCTCCCCGTCCGTCACCGTATCGGAGAAGCCCATGGTGTCCCGGTGCTCCATCTTGCCCTGGGCCAGGAAGCTGATGGTCTCGATGCCCCGATGGGGATGCATGGGGAAGCCCCGACGATAGGCCTCATAGTCCTCCGTATCGAAGGAGTCCAGCATGAGGAAGGGGTCAAAGGTCGCGGCGGTGGCATTGCCCAGCACCCGGATGAGGCTCACGCCTGCCCCGTCCGTCGTGGGATAGCCCTGAACGGCATGGGCTGCCTTGCGCATAATCTTTTCCATAGTAGTTACCTCTTTTCTTTCCATCTAAGAGAGCCCGAGGAGCCAACCCAAAGGGCGCCGCGACTCTCCACTCCTATGTGTGTCGCTTTCTTTTCTGCTTTTGTCCGCGCTTCTGTCAGGAAGCCGCCCGATGCTCCTCCTAGCTGTGAGGTCCTCCGGCCGATTCCTGCCCAGTTTACCCGCGCATGTGCCGCCTGCGGCCTGCGCTACTCCTTCGTGAGCTTTGCGAGCAGCCGGCAGGCCAATTTCTTCTCCTCGGCACTCCACCCGTCGAAGAACGCCTGGAGCAGCTCCTCATTCTTCGGCAGGACCGCCTCCACTCGGGCTCGCCCCGCCTCCGTGATAGAGACGATGCTCCGCCGCCGATCCTCCGGGTCCGGATGGCGGGTGACAAGGCCGTCCCGCGCGAGATTTCCCACCACCACGGGGATGGTGCCGTCGCTCCCCAGCACAGCCTCCTTTATCTCCCCGACGCTGAGCTCCCCCTTGTGGTAGAGGGCCTCCAGCACAGCGAACTGCCCCAGCGTCAGCCCCTCCGCCCCACAGAGCGCCGCCGTCCCCCGGTCCATCCGGTTGACGATGCGATGCAGCGCGATGACAAAATACGATACCTCCCGCTTCATAGGGCACCTCCTTTATCTCTAACTAGATATATAATACATCTAGTTAGATATATTGTCAAGTATCTAGTAAGATGATTTTTCAACACATGAAAATTTGGAATGAAATCCAAAAAGTGTGGAAAAAAGACAGGTTTTTGGAATAAAATGCAAAAATCCGAAATAACGACGAGTTTTCGGAATGGAATCCAAAAACATCAAATTCGCGCGAAGTTTTCGGAATGAAATCCAAAAGCAGCTCTGGCATGAACTTCCAGAGCTGCGGGATCAAGTATCTACTTTGCAGGCATTGTACGCTTCCCCTGCCAGAAGCCCACGGCGAGGATCGCCGCGCTCACGAGGAGCCCGAGGAATATGGGCTTTATGGGGGCGGAGAGGAAGGCCGCCAGGATCGCGATGGCGGTGGAGGCCACCATGGACGTGACGGCAAAGCGGGGCGAGACGGCCTTCGCCCGCCACACGGCGATGGTCAGCGGCAGGAAGATGCCGCCGCCTCGGAGCGCCATGGAGAGATACGACCAGAAGAGCACCTGGGTCCCCTCCGCCAGGAGCGCAATCCCTGCTGCCACCGCGATGGCTGCCAGCACCGCATAGCGCATGATGCGAAGCTGGGTGTAGGAGTTCTTTACCTGCCACACCCGGAAGATGAGATCCCTCGACAACATGGCGCCGATGCCAAGGGACAGCCCCGCCGTGGAGCTGATGAGAGAGAGCAGTATGCCGCCCATGGCGATGCCCCCCAGCACCGCCCCCTGATGGGTCAGCAGGAAGGCCGGCAGCGCCAGGATCGCCGGTGTCTCCGGCGAGACCACGTGCATGTACATGCCGATGAGAGCGCAGGGAAGCCCGATGGGCAGCGTGATGAGCGCCGCCGTAAAGGCCCCCACCGCCGCCGTCCGGGGCGTCGCCGCCGAGAAGATCGCCTGGATATACGTCTGGGTGCAGACCATGCCCACCACCATGGAGAGGAGATTCGACAGCGCGCTGCCCGCCCCGCCGTGGAGCAGGGAGAAAAAGCCCCCCGCCGAAAGCAGATCATAGGCCGCCGGGTCAAAGAGCACCGTCTGGGCCGCCGACAGCCCCGCCAGCACCAGCGTCACCCATATCACGATCATCTTCAGGATGCCGCCGATGCCTGCACTCTTCATGCCGCCAAAGAAGGCATAGAGCACCACGAAGACAAAGAGCGCCGCCGTGGCGAGAAGCGGCCCCACCTGCAGGAGCGCCGCCAGGATGAAGATGCCCGGCAGGCAGCTCGCCACGGAGCTAAAGAGGATGCCAAAGGAGGACACGATGCTGGCGAAGGTCTCCGCCCCCTTGCCGTAGTTCTCCGCGAGAAACTGGGGGATGGTCTCCAGGGACGTGCTCCGCAGCGGCCGGGCATAGAAGATGCCCATGATGATGAGGGCCGTTCCCGCCCCGATGGTAAACCACCAGGCCGACAGCCCCACCGTCGCCGCCATCTGGGCCGTACCCACCGTGGCCCCGCCACCGACACACGTCCCGGCGATGCTCCCCGCCACGAGAGGCACCCCCGCCGACCGCCCGCCGACGCTAAACCCCTCCGCCGAATGCACCTGCCGCGCCGAGTAAATCCCAGCCCCCGTGACGCCCGCAATCGTGAGGATCATCACCAGAAGCTGCACAAGAGAAATTTCCATAAATCCACCTCAAATAGAAAAAGCCCCACTCCCAACCGGGTGCAGGGCAACTCTGCCTAGGATATTCTGGCTAAATTCTACAACGTACTCCGCAAAAAATCAACTCCACCATCAGACATACGGCAAGCTTTTTCCCCTTGTTTTGCGTTGCCACATAGGGTACTATTACCTTAGAAAGGCGGTGTCCCCATGAGCAAGACGACTATCCGAAACAGTACGGCGGACTTCCTGGTCTTTGGCAAGGAGACCGAGGGAGATGCCATCGAGGTCCGGGTCCAGGACGGGGAGGTGTGGCTCACCCAAAAGAGCATGGCGCGGCTTTTCGGTGTGAACCGTCCCGCCATCACCAAACATCTCAAGGCAATTTACGAAAGCAAGGAACTCGATGAGCAATCAACTTGTTCCAAAATGGAACAAGTTGCAGATAACGGCAAACGCTATCAGTATAAATTCTATTCCCTTCCCGCCATTATCGCCGTGGGCTACAAGGTCAATTCCACCCGGGCTGTGGAGTTCCGCCAATGGGCCACGAAGGTGCTCCATACCTTTGCCCGCCAGGGCTACGTGCTGGACAAGGATCGCCTCATCAACGGGAAAATCTTTGATGAGGACTACTTCGACCACCTGCTTTCCGAGATTCAGGAGATTCGCGCCAGTGAGAGGCGCTTCTACCAGAAAATCACGGATATCTACGCCACAGCGGCGGACTACGATGCCAAGAGCCCCACGACCCGGGAATTTTTCGCCTCCGTGCAAAACAAGATGCACTACGCCGTGCATCACCACACCGCCGCCGAGCTCATCGCCGCCCGGGCCGACCACAAGAAAGAGCACATGGGCCTGACCTCCTGGAAGAACGCCCCCGATGGAAAAATCGTCCGGGCCGATGTCACCGTGGCAAAGAACTACCTGGAAAAGGAGGAAATGCAGGAGCTGAACGCCATCGTCTCCATGTACCTCGACTACGCCGCCCGCCAGGCCCGGCGCCATGTCCCCATGACCATGGCGGACTGGAAGGGCAAGCTCGATGCCTTCCTGACCTTCAACGATGCGGACGTGCTGGAGGGAAACGGCAGCGTCACCGCCGCCGTGGCAAAGGCCATCGCCGAGGAAGAATTCGAGAAATATCGCGTCCGCCAGGACAGAGAATACCTCAGCGACTTCGACCGGCTCCTGCTGGAGGCAAAGCCTGCCACAAAAGAATAGGCGCGGTCTTTGTCGAAAGGGATAGGATCTGGGAAAATCTGACAGAGCAATGTGCTCCCCTTTTTCCACGAAATTCTGCAAGTTGGTGGATTTGCAGAATTTCATGGAACTGGTAAATCTGCCTGCTTCTTAAGAAAATCCATAGATTCTCGATACTCCCTATAGGAAGTATCGAGAAAGGAGGAAGGTAAATGGACGTACAAGGGATATATGGGCTTTCGGCAGGGGCGAAGGGCTCTGGCTTGAGGGACAGGGCGTCGTCCGGGGAGGCGAAGGAGGCGTTTTCGGCCATTCTCGCGGAGATCCGGGAGGATGGGCGGCGGCTGGCTGCCGGGCTGGCGGGGAAGAGTGCCCTGCCGCTGGCGGCGGCAGCGTCGGATAGCTCCTCGCCGCTGGTGCCCTCCAAGATGCTGGCGAAAATCCAGGAGAACAGGTCGCTCGCGAAGGAGAAGGCCCGGGAGGCGGCGGAAATCGAGGTGGTGCGGCGGCTGATGCCGGACGGCACGATCCGGGTCTCGAAGTACCAGGGCGGCAAGCTCGCGAAGGTCTTCTACAGCACGCCGGACAAGATCGCCGTGCCGGACTACACGGACCCCAGCTGGCACGAGAGCGCCGCAGACCCGAAAAAAGCGGGGACGCAAAAGAAGATGAAGCTGGTGCCCCATCGCAGCGTGTTTGACGGGGTCTTTTTCTGAGAGCCCCTGCTACGAGTAGCGAAGAAGCCCTCCCAACGCTCCACGGAGCTCAGAGGGCTACTTGCTTTTTCTTCCTGATATTGACTCGCAAGCATTTTCGCGCTATAATAGGAAATGTAATAAAGATTTATACATTTGAAAGGGTGGATCGATATGACGAAGGAAGAAGTTCTCGAAAAGGTCAAGGCTGTGGCGGAGGCGCCGAGCTGCTATAGCGGGCTGAAGGATGTCATCAAGAGCTACTGCGATGCCGTGGGCACGGCGGGCGAGAAGGCTGCAGCGGAAAAGCTCATCGCGGCCCTCGAGGAGTGCGTGGAGCCCATCGATGCCACCATCGGCTTCCTGAAGTCGGAGGAGGGCAAGAAGATCCTCGGCGCTGATACGGCGGCGGCTGTGCTGAAGACGGCGGAGGACGCAAAGGCCCAGGGCGAGAAGATCTGCCCCTGCCCCGCCTGCCAGAACGGCAAGGTGGTGCTGGAAAACAAGGCAGTCCTCCTGGGCTAAGCGACAGGAGCTCGTCCGACAAAATGAATAAACATCTGCCTCGTAGACTCCCCCTGCCCTTCGGGCATCCCCCTCAAGAGGGGGACGAGGCTAGACTCACCTGCTCGCAATGGAATGGTACGCCGTGGGAGCCGTCAGGCTCGGCGTATGAGCTCGCCAGACATAGCTAGCCATTGCAAAAAATCCCAAGTCTTGCCTGCCTCCCTCTAGAGGGAGGTGGCACGCCGAAGGCGTGACGGAGGGAGTCTTTGAGACGGATGTCAACGGACTATGGGACGTGTCAAAAATCCAGAAGGAGTCTTGATGCTGGCTCTAACCGGCAACCGAAAAGCAGCTATGATGAATTTCGAATTTCATCATAGCTGCTTTTTTAGAGGCTTCGGGCATGATTGTGGGTAAATTTCCCAGCCTCTGATAACAACTTTAT
>CAMCRT010000078.1 GCA_945877355.1 uncultured Mitsuokella sp.
CAGAGCGGGCTAATATGCTGGAATTCCAGTAGTTTCAAGGGTGCGAAGTTTGAGTTATCAATATGAGGAGATCACGGGCCTCGTCCGGGAGAAGCGAGAGCGCATCCCGGAAAAGGCCTTTCGCGAGGCTGTCGCAAATGCTCTCATAGGACAGAAAATGCCCTGTGCTGCCGCTTTGGCAGACACAGGGCTTTTCTATTGTTCATGTATGGAGCATTTTACGCTTTCACAAAGGAGCGCACCGTATCTGCGATGCCCTCGGCCGTCAGGTGGAACTCCTCAAGAAGCTCGTCTGCGGCGGCAGAGTGGCCATAGACATCGGGGATGCCCATGCGCTTCATAGGTGTGGGATGGTGCTCTGCGAGAGCTGCTGCGACGGCTTCGCCGAGGCCGCCCAGGATGCTGTGCTCCTCCACCGTCACGATTCGGCCGCACTCCCTGGCTGCTGCAAGGACACACTCCGTATCAAGGGGCTTTATCGTTGCAAGATTGATGACCCTTGCATGGATGCCCTCGGAGGCCAATGACTTCCCCGCCTCAAGGGCGGCGCGGACGAGGATGCCGTTGGCAAGGATGGCCACATCCGTGCCGTCCTGCAGCACCTCTCCACGCCCGATCTGGAAATCATAGGACTCTTCATGGAACACAGGGATGGCCAGCCTGCCAAACCGCATGTAGACGGGGCCCTCCAGCTCGTAGGCTGCCCGGATCATCTTCCGGGCCTCCACATCGTCCGACGGACACATGACCGTCATGCCGGGGATGGTGCGCATGAGAGCGAAGTCCTCATTGCACTGGTGGGTTGCGCCATCTGCGCCCACGGAGATGCCGCCATGGGTCGCTGCAATCTTCACATTGAGATGGGGATAGCCGACGGAGTTTCGCACCTGCTCATAGGCACGCCCTGCGGCAAACATGGCGAAGGTGGAGACGAAGGGGACGACTCCCATGGTGGATAGCCCTGCCGCCATGCCCATCATATTCGCCTCTGCGATGCTGCAGTCGATGAAACGCTCTGGATGCGCCGCTTTGAACTTCGCTGTTCTCGTGGCCGAGGCGAGATCCGCATCGAATACGAGGAAGTCCTTCTTCTCTGCCGCGAGCTCCAACAGAGCCGCCGCATAGCTATCGCGCGTCGCAATCTTCTTCTCTGCCATTATCTCGCCTCCTCGATAGCTGCCCTCTGGGTGGAGAGCTCTGCGAGGGCTTTCGCGAGCTCCTCGTCATTTGGTGCCTTGCCATGCCAGCCTACAGCATTCTCCATAAAGGAAACGCCCTTCCCCTTCACCGTGTCGAGAAGGATCACTGTTGGCGCGTTCCCCGGCTCCTGCTTGTGGAAAGAGTCGAGCGCCCGCTCGATAGCATCGAAGTCGTGTCCATCCACGCGCAGGACGTGGCAGCCAAAGGATGTGAATTTTTCTATCAACGGCTCCATAGATAGGATTTCCTTCGTCGTGCCATCCAGCTGCAGTCCATTGACATCCACAGCAAGACAGAGGCGCGAAAGCTTATGGAAGGCAGCAAAGGAAACTGCCTCCCAGACCTGCCCTTCCTCGATTTCGCCGTCTCCGAGAAGTGCGTAGACCCGTATATCCTTCCCGAGGCGCTTTGCTCCGAGAGCCATACCAACGGCGGCAGAGACCCCCTGACCGAGAGATCCTGTAGACATGTCGATGCCGGGCGTGTCGTGCATATTGGGATGGCCCTGCAGATGGGAGTCTTTTTTCCGAAGGGTCAAAAGATCCTCCACGGGAAAGAAGCCTTTCCGTGCCAGCACAGAGTAGAGCACAGGCGCCGCATGTCCCTTTGAGAGAACGAAGCGGTCGCGCTCCGGATCCTGCAGTTTCTTTGGGTCTACGCGCAGCTCCTTTTCGTAGAGATACACGAGATACTCCACGGCCGAAAGGCTGCCGCCCGGGTGGCCGCTCCCAGCACTATGGGTGCTTTTCAGGATATCCTCCCGCACCGTGACGGCCTCTAGGGCCAGGTTCTTCTTTTCTCCTTGCGTCATAGCATCCTCCTAGCTCTTAGCGAAGGACATTGATCACATTGCCGAGAATCGTGCCGACGACGCAGAAGTCCGCATCGGAGAAGGTGGTATTGGCAAAGCCAAGATCGCCCATGACCGGCATGAGGAGGAGCGGCAGGAAGGTGATGAGGAGGCCATGTGCCATGGCACCGAGGACGCAGCCCCGCAGGCCGCCCGTGGCATTGGCGAATACGCCAGCCGTAGCGCCGCAGAAGAAATGCGGAACAACGGAAGGAAGAATGATGGGAATCGGGTTGATGGGGCTGTCCATGGCGAGCAGGATGCCCATGCCGATGATGCCACCGACGAAGCTGGACAGGAAGCCGATGAGGACGGCATTCGGTGCATAGGGATAGACCACGGGGCAGTCGATAGCCGGCTTTGCATTCGGCACGAGGGACGTGGCGATGCCTGTGAAGGCGGGGACGATTTCTGCGAGGATGAGGCGGACGCCGGCGAGGATGATGTAGACGCCAGCCGCGAAGGTGATGGCCTGGATAAAGGCAAACACGAGATAGCTCTGGCCGCCGCTAAGCTCCGTCTCCACATACTCCGGGCCGCAGGCGATGGCGACCACAAGGAAGAGCACCAGCATGACGAGGGAAATGGCGATGGAGGAATCCCGGAGGAAGGTCAGCCCCTTGGGGAAGTTGATATCCTCTGTCGTATGCTCCTTGTTGCCCACGAGCTTGCCGATGAATGCAGCAAAGACATAGCCGATGGTGCCGAAATGACCGAAGGCCACATCATCGCTTCCCGTGATCTTCTTCATGACCGGGTGGGCAATGGCAGGGAAAAGTGCCATGATGAAGCCAAGGACAATGGCACCGACAGCAATCATCGTGACACCACTAAGGCCGCCCACCGTCAGAATGATGCCGATCATGCAGGCCATGTAGAGGGTATGATGGCCCGTGAGGAAGATGAACTTCAGCGGCGTGAAGCGCGCTATGAGGATGTTTGCCACCATGCCGAAGGCCATGATGTAGGCTGTCTGAGTGCCATACTCCTTCAGCGCCATGCCGACGATGGCTTCATTGTGGGGGACGACACCCGTGATGCCGAAGCCCTGTTGGAACATGGTGCCGAAGTGGGTGATTGCCCCCACGGCAAGACCAGCACCACCAGAGAGGACGAGGACGCCCATGACCGTCTTGATGGTGCCCTTGATGGTATCCGAGGCGCTCTTTTTCTGCGCCACAAGACCGATGAATGAGACGATGCCGATAAGGACGGCCGGCACGCTCAGAATATCCATAATGAATTTCAGCATGTATATTACCTCCTTTTTCCCTGTACCCCGTTACGCCTTTGCCTTGAATTCCTCTATGGCTGCGGCAAGCTTGTCCTTCATTTCCTTCTTATCAATCATATTATTCAGGGAGACGACGATACCGCCAAGCCCCGTGAGCTCGCTGGCGATGTCCCGAGTGCCCACGTAGATATCGCTCTTGTTGCCCGCCGCAGAGGAGAGATCGCAATGGGAGACCTCCCCCTCGACCCCCATTTCCTTGAGGGCCTTCTTGATGTTCATCTCCATCATAAAGCTTGAACCGAGCCCGCTTCCACAGCATACTAAGATTTTCATGTTGTCCACTCCTTTTCTATTCATTCGCTTATTTGTCCGATGCCGAGGCCAAGGCCGCCAGTGCCTCCTCCTCTGTCCGAGCCGCCAAAAACTTTTCCCGGAGGTCATCGTCCATGAGGAAGTCCGTCAGTGCCTCCAGCATCTTCACGTGACTCTTGTCGTCTGGCGTTGCCAGTGTGATGACGAAGGACACCGGATCATTCGTCTCGCTGCCGAAGGGAATTGGCGGTGAGAGCGTCATGAGAGTGATGCCAAGCCCCCGTGCGCCGCACTCCGGCCGCGCGTGCGCCAGCATGATGCCTGGCGCGATGACCATATAGGGCATGGATCGGTGATTCTCCATAATGGCATCCCGATAGGAGGGCACGATGATCTGCCGCGCGAGAAGCGGCTCGCAGCCCCTCGAGATGGCCTCCTCCCAGTCCTTGCACTTCTCTCCCAGAAGGATGTCACCCTTCTCTAAAAATTGTTCCAGCATTCCATCACCTCCTCTCAAGGATCATCCGGATACACGCGAGGACGCTCTCCTTGCTCTTTGCCTCCCGTATCCCCTGCAGTGCTCCCGCATCCTGAAAGAGCTTCCAGAGATCCTCCAGCAGCCTTCGGTGGCGAAGCTCATCCGTCGTGGAAAAGGCGAAGAAGAGATCGGCATAATCCTCCTGCCTCTCCGAGAAATATACCGGAGACGCAAGCCTGAGAAGGCTCACCCCCACATCGAGCGCCCCATCCGCGATGCCTGCGTGAGGCATCGCCACTCCTGGGCAGACGATGATATAGGCTCCCATCTCCTTCACGCAGTCCACCATGCGCGTGACATAGGATTCCGTCACATGGCCCGCCTCCTGGAGCAGCTTTCCACTCATGCGCACTGCCTCTTCCCAAGACTTTGCACTTGCATCGAGGCGGATCACCGAGGGAGTGAGGAGCTCCAAAAGGCTTGCCGCCTGAACCTGCTCCTCTCGATGTTCTGCCACCCGCTCCCTCCGGAAGTATTCTATCTGGGAGGAGATGACATCGATTTCCTCCTGGGTCATGATGGGGGACACATGGAGGACCGGTATGTGGGAGAGCTCCAAGGGGGCCGTGCTGATGACAAAATCCACGCCCGTAAGATCGCTCTCCTGCAGCTTGTAAAAGGACACCGTCTTGACAATATCGATATAGGGAAGGCGGCTCTTCAGCGTCATGGAGATGAGGCTCGCCGTCCCCACCCCATTGCCGCAGACCAGAAGGACGGAGAGGCTCTTCCGCTTCGATAGCTTCCTGCGCTCCACAGCAGCGCCGAGATGGATTGTCATATAGCCGATTTCATCCTCGGAGAAGTGGATGGATTCCTCCGCTCCGAGCTTCGTCGCCGCTCGCTTTGCGATGGAGTAAAAGGAAGGATACTGCTCGCGAATCTTGCCGAGCAAGGGATTCGTCAGGACGATGCCGAAGCGGGCCCTCTCTATGGCCGGTGTCAGGTGCATGGCGAGATTGTAGAGGAGCTCATCGTCCTCCAGATAGATTTCTCCAAGCCAGACCTGGGCATACTGGACGAACCGCCTCGCCAGCTCCACAGCCCGGACATTGAGCTCGCCCCGGGCCATCGGCGCATCTCGCTTTGAGAATACGAAGATCTTGCTATGAAGAAGCTCCTTCACGAGATACCCTGTCTCTGCCTCGCTTTGGGCTTCCTCTGCGTATGCGGAGAGGTCCTCGGCAATCTCCCCAGCAAGCCGCTCCACACCGCTTCCCTCATCGGAGAGGAAGGTGACCGCCGAAGCTGACGTTATCCCATGTCCCGTCCGGAGGCGGCGAAGCTCTACGACAAGGGCACAAACCATGCGGCGGACCGCATCGTCATTTTCGAGGACGCCCCACTGGCGAAGTCGCGCGACGAGCGCCTTCGCCACTGCTTCCACAGGAAGGTTCTCTGCATACGCATGAAAGGCACGGAAGGCATGGGAGGCATTCTCTGGCACGACAGTGCTGTACTGTTTGAAATTATGCTCGCCCTTTGCAAAGATGTGGATGAGCATATCGCGAATCTCCTGCTCGCCTCCCTCTGCCCATATCCCCACACCGCGCTGGGAATGATAGGATAGTGCATAACGGGCGAGCGTTGCCTTCACCTCTTTCAGATCCTCCAGAAATGTATTGCGGCTGATGGAAAGCTCTTCCGCAATGGTTTCGCTCGTCCGAGGTTTGCCCCCCAGCAAGCAAAGGATGATGGCATCCCGTCTTTCCTTGCGGCTCATAATATAGTTGCTCTCGGCCTTCATCGTGCCCTCGCCGACAGCAGCCACAGCCCACACACCAATTCCGGCACGCCGAACGATTTCCAGTCCTCCTTCCTCTGCCTCGGCCGCCAGCACATCCAGGTCATGGCTGATGGTGCGCACCGACACTCCGAGGAGCTCTGCTAGACTCGTCATCGTGATAGGCAATGCCTCGCTGTGGGAGCGAAGCACATTTTTGATCTGTTGACGTCTTTCCTGCACCTCCATACCATCACCTCCCATCAGCATCTTCTGTCAAACTCTATTGTATTCGCTGAATAGTCACACAACAAGAACCAAATTACTGCGGCAAACTTCCTGCAATTCATTGGACTATTCCTGCAACGCAAAAAAACAAGCCCACTCCCGACTGGGATGTGAGCTTGTTTTGCTTTGGAAATCGGACTTAGAAGAACACGTCGATACGGGCGAAGATCTTCTGGGCGGGAAAAATCCTCCCGTTTTCCCTTGACAAGGCGCTGCGGGAAATGATAGATTACTCATAGAAGCTGTGCAACTGACGGAAGTGGAGTACCACGGGGAGCACAGGGAAGAAAAGCCGACCGTCTGGGCACTGCACCAGATTCGTGTCGGCTTTTTTGCATGATGAGTACTGGCTACGTGTGTCCCACGTTCACCACGCTGCACAATTGCCCGTGCGCTTATCTGCCTAATTACCGGCCTCCATTCAAAACGCGCTCACAGGTCGCACGCGAAAACGCCCCAAGAGCTGAAAGCGATTGGCTGACGTTGACCGCCCGCTTGAACGGTGAATTCCGGCCGGGGGCAGAACGCGCACTTTTCGCAATTGTTCCGCTTAACGGTTCTCTTAGGGACACACGTAGCAAGTTACAATCCAGATGAACAAAGAGGAGACATTATGAAAGAACTGGAACTCAAATATGGCTGCAACCCGAACCAGAAGCCGGCTCGGGTCTATCGGGAGCAGGGAGATCTCCCCTTTACCGTGCTCAATGGCAAGCCCGGCTACATCAATCTCCTGGACGCCCTCAATGGCTGGCAGCTCGTGCGGGAGCTTCGCGCTGCCACGGGCCTTCCGGCTGCGGCCTCCTTCAAGCATGTGAGCCCCGCGGGCGCCGCTGTGGCTGTGCCTCTCGACCCGACGCTGGAGAAGGTCTACTTCGTGGAGGGCGTGGAGCTCTCTCCCGTGGCCACCGCCTACATCCGGGCCCGGGGCGCGGACCGCATGAGCTCCTACGGGGACTTCGTGGCCCTCTCCGACGAGTGCGACGCCCAGACGGCCTCCTTCCTCGCCCGGGAGGTCTCCGACGGCATCATCGCCCCCTCCTACTCCGCTGAGGCCCTCGAGATCCTGAAGGGCAAGCGCAAGGGCACCTACCTGGTGCTCCAGATGGACCCGGACTTCCAGCCGGAGCCCTTCGAGCACAAGGAGGTCTTCGGCGTGACCTTCGAGCAGAAGCGCAACGATATCAAGATCGACGGCTCCTGCCTCACGGATATCCCCACGAAGAACAAGGACATCCCTGAGGATGCGAAGCGGGATCTGCTCATCGCCCTCATCACGCTGAAGTACACCCAGTCGAACTCCGTCTGCTACGCCAAGGGCGGCCAGGCCATCGGCATCGGCGCCGGACAGCAGAGCCGCGTCCACTGCACCCGCCTGGCGGGCCAGAAGGCGGATAACTGGTTCCTGCGCCAGAGCCCCCAGGTGCTCTCTCTCCCCTTCAAGGAGGAGGTGCGCCGCCCCGATAGGGACAACGCCATCGACGTCTACATCGGCGAGGAGTGGGAAGATCTCCTGGAGACGGACGACTGGAAGCGGGTCTTTACGGAAAAGCCCCCGGTCTTTACCCGGGAGGAAAAGAAGGCCTGGCTCAAGAAGGCCACGGGTGTCGCCCTGGGCTCCGACGCCTTCTTCCCCTTCGGCGACAACATCGAGCGCGCCCATAAGAGCGGCGTGACCTATATCGCCCAGTCCGGCGGCTCCATCCGGGATGACAATGTCATCGAGACCTGCGACAAGTATGGTATCGCCATGGCCATGACCCACATCCGCCTGTTCCACCACTAAAAAACGGCCTATCCACAAAAAGGGGGGCTGCGACAAAATTCGTCGCAGCCCCCTTTTCCTGTCTCTATTTGTGGACAAATGGCAAGTTATCCACATTTTTATGCACAAAACGGTGGATATGTGTGCTTTTTTGTGGATAACTCTCCCCGAAGTATGGGAAACCAGCCTGTTTCCTGCACTTTTGGCTGTGGATACTGTGGATAAACCTGTGGTCAAAGGGAGATGCGGAAGTATTCCTCCACCGCATCCCGGACGCTCATGCCCTCGGGGAAGATGCCGCCGGTCTTGCTCTTGCTCTTCATGCGATCCACCACGGCGTGATAGATGGAGTCCTCCACGGACTCCGGCACGAGTTCCTCCCAGTTCTGGGCGTTGTAGGCCCGCTCCTGCACCGTGTTCTGGGGACGGCCCGTGACCTCCAGCTCGCTCAAAAACTGGATCTGCTGCTTCTCCGGGCGGATATAGTAGTGCTCCAGGAAATACTTCGCCGGATACGTGTAGCTGGCGTCCCCCGTGCTTGTACTCGCGCTCGCGCTGGTGCTGGCGTCCTCGGCCGCTCCCTTGTCCACCAGGCGGATCCACACGTCGATGATCTTCTCGCCGCCGCTGTGGGGCATGGAGATCCAGCGGACATTCTGGGTGTCCATATAGTAGATGTAGCTGTCGTCCTGGAGGATCTGCTGGAACCGCTGCTTCGGTGCCTTCTTCTTTTTCTCCTTCTTGTCCTTCTTAGCCTTTGTATCCTTTGTATCCTTCGTATCCTTTGCGACCTTCGCCTCGGTCTTGTTGTCCTCCGCCGTCGCCGTCTCCTCCGGATCTGCGTTCTTGGCCTCCAGTAGGGCGAGGCGCTCCTTCAGGGAAAGGTGTGCGCCCGTGTCCGTGTCCTTTGACTTCGCGGCGGCGGCGATGAGCTCGTCCGCCTTGCTCCTCGCTGCGCTGGCAGGAGCAGGCAGCAGGCTCGTGGCGAGGAGGCCGATGGCGAAGAGCGCCAGGATGCTCTTTGAATGCTTCATGGGGAATCCCTCCAAATTATGCGTAATGCAGTGCTTCTATCCTCTTCATTCGCCCCCCGCCGCGAAAATCCTTTTTTGCGGCGCCGCTTTCTGGCGATCGGTTAGATCAGGGGCTTTTTGGCGGGGGTGCCCGCCTTCCTGGGATAGGCCTTCGGCGTGGGCTTTTCCTTCCGTACCGTGAGGATGGCCCGGGCGTCGTCGAGGCCCGGGAGCTTCACGGGGCGGATTTCTACATGACCTCCGCCGAGGATCTTCAGGGCTTTTTCCGCCTCCGTCGTCTCCTCCTGATAGGAGCGGCCCTTGAGGGCGAGGAGCGTGCCGCCCACGCGCACGAAGGGCATGAGGTACTCGGCGAGGACACTGAGCCTCGCCACGGCCCGGGCACAGGCCACGTCGTAGCGCTCCCGATGCTTTTTGTCACGGGCCAGGTCCTCCGCCCGGCCGTGGAGGCAGCGGACGCCCTTGAGCCCCAGCTCCTCCGTGACGGTCTCCAGGAAATGCACCCGCTTCGCGAGAGAGTCCACGAGGGTGAGCCGTATCTCCGGGGCGAAGATTTTAAGAGGCAGTCCCGGAAAGCCCGCTCCGGTGCCCACGTCGATGAGGGTGGTGCCGGCGGGGAAAAGGGCGGGGTCGTAGGCGCTGAGGGAGTCGATGATGTGCTTCACCGCCACGTCCTTCGGCTCCATGATGGCCGTGAGGTTCATGCGGGTGTTCCAGTCCACGAGGAGCTCATAGTACCGATTGAACTGGGCGATTTGCTCCTCCGAGAGCGGGAGGCCGTAGGCTGCGGCCGCTTCCTTCAGATGGGTCTCAAACACTGGGCTTCTCCTTTCGCGCCTTCAGCTCCAGATAGATGGAGAGGACGGAGATATCCGCCGGGGACACGCCGCTGATGCGGGACGCCTGCCCGAGAGACAGGGGGCGGATATCCGTGAGCTTCTCCCGGGCCTCCACCCGGAGGTTCTTGATGGCCTCGTAGTCGATATCCGGGGGGAGACGCTTTTCCTCCAGCCGCTCCATGCGGTCCACCTGCTCCTGCTGCTTGCGGATGTAGCCCTCGTACTGGAGGGAGATCTCCACCTGCTCGGCGACCTCGGCCGTGACGGCGGGCAGCGTCTCGTCAAAGCGGCGCAGATCCTCGTAGCGGGTGCCCGCGCGGCGCAGCAGCGCCCCCAGGCTCTGGGCGGCCTTTATGGGCTCGAGGTCCGCGGCGGCGAGGCGCTCATTCGTCTCCTGGCTCGGATTGATCTGCGCCGCCAGCCGCTCCTTTACCGCGTCGATGGCCTCCCGCTTTGCCGTGAAGCGGGCCCACCGCTCGTCCGTCACGAGGCCGACGCGGCGGCCGAGCGGCGTCAGGCGCAGATCTGCATTGTCCTGCCGGAGGATGAGGCGATACTCCGCCCGGCTCGTCATGATGCGGTAGGGCTCATTCGTCCCCTTCGTCACGAGGTCGTCGATGAGGACGCCGATATAGGCCTCGGACCGCTTCAGGATGAGGGGCTCCTCTCCCTTTAGCTTCAGCGCCGCGTTGATGCCCGCCATGAGGCCCTGGGCCGCCGCCTCCTCGTAGCCGGAGGTGCCATTGGCCTGGCCGGCGGAAAAGAGCCCGTCGATGAATTTGCACTCCAATGTCGGCAGGAGCTGCAGAGGATCCAGGCAGTCGTACTCGATGGCATAGCCCGGCCGCATGACATGGGCGTGCTCAAGGCCCGGTATGGTGGCGAGAAAGGCCAGCTGCACATCCATGGGCAGGCTCGTGGACATGCCCTGCACATAGACCTCGTTCGTGTGGAGCCCCTCCGGCTCCAGGAAGAGCTGGTGGTGATCCTTGTCCGGAAACCGCTCGATCTTCGACTCGATGGAGGGGCAGTACCGGGGCCCCACCCCCTCGATGACCCCATTTGCCATGGGCGCCCGGTAGAGATTCGCGCGGATGATCTCGTGGGTCCTTTCATTCGTATAGGTGAGGTAGCAGGGCACCTGCTCCCGGGTGATAGCATCCGTCAGGAAGGAAAAGCTCTTGGGCTCCCGATCCCCCGGCTGGATTTCCATTTTATCATAGTCCAGCGTCCGGGCATCCACCCGGGCGGGCGTCCCGGTCTTAAAACGCATGAGGCGAAGCCCCGCCGCCGCCAGCGACTGGGAGAAGGCCATGGCGGGCCTCTGGCCATTCGGCCCCCCGTCGTAGAGGGTCTCACCGATGATGATGCGCCCCTTCAGGTACGTGCCGGTGGCGACGATGACCACCGGGGCGAGGTAGGCCTCCCCCGTCTCCGAGAGCACCCCCTTCACCGCCTTTTTATCGTCGGTGAGCAAGAGCTCCGTGATGAGGGCCTGCTTCACGTCGAGGTTCTCCGTATTCTCGCAGGTCTCCTTCATGGTGAACTGGTAGAGCTTCTTGTCCGCCTGGGCCCGGAG
>CAMCRT010000079.1 GCA_945877355.1 uncultured Mitsuokella sp.
TGAGATATGCAGTTTTCAAGGTTCTATACCGATTTTCGGTGTGGGAAGTTTGAGAGGAAATTCTTTGACGAGGTGAAATTATGCTTCGTGGCAATCTCATGCTGCTCTTGGCGGCATTTATCTGGGGCACGACCTTCGTGGCGCAAATCATGGGCATGGAGGGGCTCGGGCCCTTTACCTATGCGTTCTCCCGCTTCTCGCTGGGGCTTTTCTTCCTCCTGGGGGTCCTCTATGTGACCCGGGAGGGGCGAGAGGTGGCCAAGCGGCAGGGCACCTACCAGTCCGGCTACCGGGCAGGCCTCGTGGCAGGCCTCTTCATGATCGTGGCCTCCTCCCTGCAGCAGTATGCCATGCTTTGGACCACGGCGGGCAAGACGGCCTTCATCACGGCCCTCTACATCGTGCTGGTGCCCGTCTGCGGTGTCGTCCTTTTGAAGCAAAGGCTCCATGTGACGAACGCCATCGGCGGCGCCCTGGTGCTGGTGGGGCTCTACTTGCTGGCGGTGCAGGGAGAGGGGGGCCTTGGCTACGGGGATGGGCTCGTCCTCGTGAGCACCCTTTTCTGGACGGCCCAGATCCTCTACATCGACCGCTACGCCGCCCTCGTGGATGCCATAGAGCTCTCCGTGGCCCAGCTGGCGGTGTGCACCGTGGGGAGCCTCCTGCTGGCCCTCGTCTTCGAGCATATCGAGCTCCAGCCGATTCTCGATGCCTGGGTGCCCATATTCTACGGCGGCATCATGAGCGCCGGTGTGGCCTTCACCCTCCAGATCGTGGGGCAGAAGTACACGGACCCGGCCCAGGCCTCCATCTTCATGAGCTTCGAGTCCCTCTTCGGCGCATTGGGCGGCGTGCTGCTCCTGGGCGAGGTGCTCCGCCCCGCCCAGATCCTAGGCTGCGCCCTCATGTTCGCCGGCCTCATTGTCACCCAGTCCTACGGGCTGCTCACACGAAAGCGAGCACGGAAGAAAGCGGCGGATGGGTAAAAAACGCATAGGAAGGCCTCTAGGGAATTTGCTTCTCTGGAGGCCTTTCTGTTTTTGGGGGAAGGACATGCAGAAGCTTGGCAGGGCACATGTTATTTACGCGGTTATGCTATTTAGTTGAATGTGACATTACCTACGATATCATAGAAGAAAATATATAAGTATACTTATATAAAAATCTTGAAAAGGATAGAAGTATATATTACAATTAATAAAAGACTGTAGGGAATGCTGGAGAAAGGCAAGAGGTGGGGACGCAGTGGCAATCATACAAATGGAAAATATTTGGAAGGTTTTGTCCGCCTTCAATCCCTGGTGGAGCACGGGAGGGGTGAATGGACAGCTGGCACGGGCGTATAAGCGGGTGGCCTATTTCGAGGCGATGGATCGGATGCGTGACCGCAGCATCCGCCGTTCCGTGGTGCTGACAGGCGCCCGCCGCGTGGGAAAGACGACGATCGAGTACCAGATGATAGAGGCGCTGCTGAAGGAGGGCGTGCCACCGGAGAAGATCGTCTTCATTTCCCTTGACCATCCCATGCTGAAGCTGGCCTCCTTTCAGGATATCCTGACCTGCTATCACGAGAATATCATGCCGGAGAAGGATGTCTACTATTTTTTTGATGAAATCCAGTATGCCCAGGACTGGGAGCTTTGGCTTAAGTTCCTCTATGACACACAGCCGGAGTTGACCATCGTGGCGACGGGGTCGGCGAGCCCAGCCCTGGCTCGTGGCGGCGCGGAGAGCGGGACGGGCCGCTGGTCGGTCGTTTCTGTCCCGACACTGACGTTTTATGAGTATGTGGAGCTATTAGGAATCCTGCCACAGCCTCGGAATATGGAGGAGCTGGCAGCAGCCAGCCTGCAGGGAGATGGAGCCGGGCTCAAGAGGCTTATGATGGCGCTTTCGCCCCTGCAGCCGCATTTTCTCCGGTATCTGCAGGTCGGGGGCTTCCCGGAGCTGGCACTGGCGGGAAGCGATATCCTGGCCCAGCGGATCATGCGGGAGGATGTGGTGGACAAGGTGCTTAAACGTGACCTGCCAGCACTTTACAAGATCCGCAACATGACGGAGATGGAGCGCATCTTTCTGTATCTGTGCAGCATATCCTCCGATATCGTTTCCCTGGAGGCAATCGCAAAGGAGCTGGACGGCGTCTCCCGTCCCACGGTGGAAAATTACATACGGTATCTTGAGAGTGCGAATCTCATCTACCAGAGCTGGCCCATCGGCCTCGCGGGAAAGAAAATTCTGAAGGCCCGGCCGAAAATCTACATTGCCGATGCGGCAATCCGGAATTCTGTCCTGATGGATGCGGACAGTATGATGGATCCGGTGCAAGCGGGAAAAATCGTCGAGACGGCCGTGTATAAGCATATCGCCACATATTACAGGAATCGAGCCATTTCTGTGGGCTACTATCGCGATGGAAAGAGCCAGAAGGAAATCGACATCGTGGTGGAGCATCGGAAGGGACGATTCGTTTTTGTCGAGGTCAAGTACCGGGATCAGGCAAAGGTGCTGGAAAAGGATGCCATCTCCGAGCTGGCAGGCCAGGCAGAAAATGCCATCCTCGTCACGAAGCGGCCGGAGGATTTCGGCGTGTTCCAGACGCAGTCAGGCGGAAAGCTCCTGCGCATCCCAGCCTTTGCCTTCCTGTATATCCTAGGATATCTGGAAAAGCAGGAATTGCAGGAGGTCTGAAGGTGCGTCAATCTCGTTTCGCCGGCCTTTTCATCACCCAGCTCTACGGTCTCTTTATGCGAAAGGGATTGCGAAAGGAATCGGCAAACGGGTGTAAATTTTGGAGAAAAACACAGGAGAGAGCTGCTTCTTCGTGTCGAAGCAGGAGTTTTATAGTACGGAGTCGAATGAGGACAATCCAGTTCCGCCTATGAAGCGGGGGTGACAATATGGAAAGGGAAACAAATGAGATTATGCCGGAGGTCGTACAGGTTGTCCCGGGAGAGGGATATTCCTTTTATGCCTATATGACAGATGGGAGCATTCATCTTTATGATGCGTCGCCGCTCATAAAAAAAGGAAATGTGTTTGCACCACTGGCAGACTTGAAGCGGTTCCGTGAAACCTTGACGGTGATGAATGGGACAGCAGCGTGGGATTTGTCAGGCGATAGGAATCCATCTGACTGTATCGACATCGCTCCGGAGTCTATAGAAGAAGCGCCGCGAGTAAGCGATCCGCTTGAGACTGCTATTTGACCCAAGGGAAAAGACGTGCGCAGTGTTTACGGAATCGGGCCTTGGCGAATGCTTTTTCCTATATGAATCTGATCGAAGCCTGGGGAAGCGGATTTCCGCGGATACTTCAGGAGTGCAAGGATTATGGATTGCGCGAGCCGGAGATTCTGGAATTCGGTGAAGATCTGCGCATCAATCTTTATCGGTCAGCGAAAACTGACCAGACTGATCAAACTGACCAGACAGCAGGTCAAACGAGCCAAACCGGACAAATGCCAGGGAAGCTTGAACGGGCGATCAAACATGAAAGGCGCATCGTGACATATCTTCAAAAATCGCCGCAGGCCACCCAAAATGAGCTTGCTGCAGCACTTGATTTGCCACTTAGCACAATCAAGTACCATACGAGGAAATTGCAGGAACGCGGCATAATCCTGCGAGAGGGGTCGAATCGGAAAGGACTATGGATTGTACGGGGAGACTCTGCAAAATAATGCTGCATCAAAATAGATATATGCGGGAATCCGTTGTAGCAGATGCAACGGATAGAAATAATGGTAACTGGTCAGTACAAACTGACCAAACTGGATGAACGAACCAAATAACTAACCGAACTAACGGAACTGACCAAACTCGCCGAGGACTTGGACAACGGTCACGGTGGGCTTGATTGTTTTATCCAATGAAAAAGACCTCAATGCTCCCTGTGGCGTTTTCTATTCGATTATAAATAGTATCAAAGCGGTGCTTTGGAGATTTCGAGGGGCAAGCTGGGGCCTTGGCGGAGAGCAGTAGGCAGCCGATGGGGAAAGCCCGCTGCCTCTCGACTGTATCATGAGAAGGAATTGGGGGGATGAATGGGCTTGTTGCACGGGTTGGCACGTAGTATACTGGGGAAAAGTAATTTTTTGGGGTGGAATTATGCGAAATCTTCTAATCGGCTCAGTGTTGCTCTCCCTGGCGGGTAGTATATGGGGGGCGATGTTTATCGCCGTGCGCCTTTCCATCCAGGTCATCGCCCCCGTTCCTCTCGTTTGGATGCGCTATGGGGTGGCGCTCCTTTCTTTGCTCGCCCTCGTGACCTTCCTGCAGGAGCCCCTCCGCATCGCGCGGAAGGATTGGAAGCGGGTCTTTCTCGTGGCCCTCATCGGCCAGACCACGAGCATCGTCACCCAGGAGACGGGGACGATGCTGACCTCGGCCCAGGCGGGATCTGTCCTCACGGCGTCGACACCCGTATTCATGGTGATTTTCGGTGTGTGGCTCCTCCATGAGCGGCTGACGGTGGGACGCGTGGCCTCCGTCGTGCTGGCGACGGTCGGGATGCTCCTCATCACCTTCGACCCGGAGAGCTTCACCGTCACGCCCCTGGGGGCGCTCCTCCTCGTCACTGCCTCCGTCACCTGGGCCCTCATGTCCGTGCTGTTGAAGGGGCTTTCCCAGTATTCGACGGTGACCATCACCTTCCATGCGGTCTGGATTGCCTTCCTTCTTTTGACGCCCTATTCTCTGTACTGGTTCTTCGCCCATGGAGACCCGGCGGCCATGGCGGCCCCTTCCGTCTGGGGCTCCGTGCTCTACCTGGGCGTCGTGTCCACCACGGCGGGCTTTGCCCTGTGGAACAAGGGGCTCCTCTATATGGATGCTTCCCTCGGCGGGCTCTTCATGTTCTTCCAGCCCATCGTGGGTTCCTTCCTGGGCTGGCTTGTGCTGGGGGAGGAGATGACGACGGCCTTCTGGGCGGGCTCCGCCCTTATCGGCCTCGGCGTGGCCTGCGCCCTCCGGGGTGGTAATACGACGGCAGAGGAGAAGCTGGAGCGGGCAAAGAACGAGGCGAAATCGTCGTGATTCATCTTGACGGCTCTTGTTTTTCGTGCTACTATCATCTTAGTTAGCGGGATGGTTACGCATGGGCGGCCAAACCTTGGTGGGGAATGTCCCCGCTTTGGTGACCGCTTTTTTTGTTGGTTCGCCGGGGAGCCGCGCCAAATGGGGGACTCTCCGGCGGGGAACCTGTGAGACAGTGCAAAGGTCGAAGAATGGGCGGCTGTACGTGCGGTTCGGTATGAGGATGCTAGAGGGAAATGCGCATGGTGATACAAAAGATTCTCAACAACAATGTCATCGTGACGGAGGACGAGGAGGGCCGGGAAATCGTCGCCATGGGCCGGGGCCTCGCCTTTGGCAAGCGGGCGGGGGACTGTGCCCCGGAGGACAAGGTGGAGAAGGTCTACCGCCTCTCGAGCCCCGACATGCAGGAGCATTTCCAGAAACTCCTCACGGAGCTAAAGCCCGAGTATCTGGCGCTTAGCACCCGCTTTATCGAGCAGGCGGAGGAGGAGCTTGGGACGAAGCTTCATGAGAGCATCTATGTGGTGCTGACGGACCACATCCACATGGCGGTGAAGCGGCTCCGGGAGGGCATCCCCATCCGCAACATGATGCTCTGGGAGATACGCCGCTTCTATCCCCGGGAGTTTGCGTTGGGTCTTGCGGGGGCGAAGCTCATGGGGGAGGAGTTCCACGTGGAGGTGCCGGAGGACGAGGCGGGCTTTCTCGCCCTCCATCTGGTGGATGGGCAGATGGAGCTCCAGTACCCCATCGCCGAGCGCATCCTGACGCTGGTGGAGGACATCGTGAACATCGTCCGCCGCACGACGGGGACGGAGCTCGATGCTGCCTCCACGGCCTACTCCCGTTTCATTCTGCACCTGAAGTTCTTCGCCCAGCGGGTGTACCAAAGGAAGGACCAGCAGGGGGAGATCGACCCGGACATGGCGGCCATGATCCGGATGAAGTACGCCAGGGCCTGGGGAGCGACGGAGCGCATAGCAGCCTTCGTCAAGAAAAAGCATGGCTATAGGATTACAGACGACGAGCGGTTTTACCTGACGATTCACATCGCAAGGCTTCTGCGGGACGCGTGATTTTGCGCGTCTTATTTTTTTGCAAAAGGGCGGCAGGCAGGCCGAAGCCCTTTGGCATCGAGCCCGGAGACACGGCAGCACCCCGTTCTTTTCCGTGTGAAACAATGTTACAAATGATTTTTGTATACGTGGTAGACATTTGAAAAAAACGTGGTATACTGTGTACTTACATAGGGAACCTCCTAAAATACTCCATACAGAAAGGAATCCTGTAATCATGCAAAGTACAAATCAGGAAGAGCAAGAGCCGCAGGCTATATCCATCACGGCGGATGGGGCGGCCCTCGAGATGGTGGAAGAGGCTGAGGAAAGCCACTCCACCTGGCACTCCAAGATCCGGGCCATGGGCCCCGGCATCCTCATGGCGACGGCAGCCGTCGGCGGCTCCCATATCGTCGCCTCCACCCAGGCCGGCGCCCTCTACGGCTGGCAGCTGGGCATCATCATCCTGCTCATCAATCTTTTCAAATATCCGTTTTTCCGCTTCGGCGCCGAGTACACGACGGCCACGGGCAACAACCTCATCGAGGGCTATGCCAGCCGCGGAAAGGCCTATCTCTGGGTCTACTTCATCCTCAACGTGTTCTCCGCCATGGTCAACACGGCAGGCGTGGGCATGATCTGCGCCGCGATTCTCGCGAACTTCTTCCCGGGCGGCCTCGGCATGGACGCCTCCCAGTGGACGGCCATCGTCGTCCTCGTGATATGGGGCATGCTCCTTATCGGCGGCTATCGCTTCCTGGACGGCCTCTCCAAGTGGATCATGATCGCCCTGACCATCACGACGGTGGCGGCTACGGTGGTGGCCCTCTTCCACCATCGGGAGTATGTGCCGGGCTTCGTGGCGGCTTCCCCGTGGCAGCTGTCGGCTCTGCCGTTCCTCATCGCCCTCATGGGCTGGATGCCGGCTCCCATTGAGATTTCCTCCATCACGTCCCTGTGGTCGGCGGAGAAGCGCCGCACGGTGGCCTTCGGCCGGGAGGACGCCATGTTCGACTTCAATGTGGGCTACATCGGCACGGCGCTTCTCGCCTTCGTGTTCCTGGCCCTCGGCGCCCTCATCCAGTTCGGCAACGGCGAGGAGGTCAAGGCGGCCTCCATCGCCTACATCGCCCAGCTTGTCCAGATGTACGCGGCGTCCCTCGGCAACTGGTCCATTCCTCTCATCACCCTCATCGCTTTCCTCTGCATGTTCGGCACCGTCATCACGGTGGTGGACGGCTATTCCCGGGCCAATAACGAGGCGCTCCGCCTGCTGACGGGCAAGAAGGAGCAGGGCAAGAAGGCTCTGACCACTTGGATCACGCTGACCTCCATCATCGGCGTCGTCATCGCCCTTTCCTTCGCGGGGAATCTCGGCACCATGCTGCGCTTCGCTATGATCGCCTCCTTCATCACGACACCTTTCTTTGCCTATCTGAACTACTCCCTCATCACCCATCAGGAGGGCGAGCTCGCTCCCTGGCTGAAGGTCCTCTCTTGGGCCGGCCTTCTCTACCTCTTCGGCTTCGCCGCCTTCTTCATCGGCGCCATGGCTCTGGGGGCAATCTAAAATCGGAGAAAATCCGAAGCAATATCTTGACAATGTATCTACAGTAGGGTAGTATAGAAACTGTCAATAGGATGGTTACGCACAGGCGGCCACACCTTTCTCGCGCATTTTGATGCGCTTGGGTGTGGTCGCCTTTTTTGTGCGCTGCACCGGATATGCTGATTTGTTGCAGAGGGAGGACTATCCAGATGAAAAAGTATGAGGAGCTAGCGAAGGACATCGTCGCCCATGTGGGCGGCGAGGAAAATGTCATTTCGCTGGCGCATTGCATCACGCGTCTCCGCTTCAAGCTGAAGGACGAGAAAAAGGCGGACACGGACTACCTGAAGGAGCGGGACGGGGTCGTCACCGTCGTCCAGAGCGGCGGCCAGTACCAGGTGGTCATCGGCAACGAGGTGGCGGACGTATTCGACACCATCCTCGAGGTGACGGATATCAAGGGTCAGGCGCCGGCGGCGGGGGCAGAGGAGACGGGGGAGAAGCTCAGCCCCATCGATGCCTTCATCGACCTCATCTCCGGCGTGTTCCAGCCGGTGCTCTCCGTCCTCATCGCCACGGGCATGATCAAGGGCTTCGTGGCCCTCTTCGGCGCCATCGGCCTCATCGACCCGAAGGGGGGCACGGCGGCGATTCTCTCCATCATCGGCGACGTGTTCTTCTACTTCCTGCCGGTATTTCTAGGTCTCACGGCGGCGCGGAAATTCAAGATGAACGAGTTCACCGGCATGGCGGTGGGGGCGTCGCTGGTGTACCCCTCCGTGGCGGCCCTCCTGAAGGGGGAGACCCTCTACACGCTCTTTGCGGGGACGCTCTTCCACTCGGACATTCATCTGGAGTTCCTGTCGCTTCCCGTCATTCTCATGAACTATGCGTCGAGCGTCGTTCCCATCGTCGTCTCCCTGTACTTCGGTGCGAAGATCGAGCATGTCATCGCGCGGGCCATGCCCACGGCGCTGAAGAACTTCATGACACCCTTCTTCACGCTGCTCATCGTGGTGCCCCTGACCTTCCTCGTCATCGGCCCTATCGCCACCTGGGCAGGGCAGCTGGTCGGCGCGGCGGCCCTTGTAATCTATAACCTGAGCCCCGTGGTCGCCGGCTTCTTCATCGGCACCTTCTGGCAGGTCTTCGTCATGTTTGGCCTCCACTGGGGCCTCGTGCCGATTATGATCAACAACATCAGTGTATACGGCTATGATCCCCTCATCGTCACCTACTTTGGCGCCTCCTTTGCCCAGATCGGCGTGGTGCTGGGCATCTTCCTGCGGACCCGGGACAAGAAGCTCAAGTCCATCGCGCTGCCCGCCTTTATCTCCGGCATCTTCGGTGTGACGGAGCCCTGCATCTACGGTGTGACGCTCCCCCGCAAGAAGTACTTTGCCATCTCCTGCGTGGGCGCGGGCATTGGTGGCGCACTCATCGCCTTCTTCGGCGTAAAGCTCTTTGTGTTCGGAGGCCTTGGCATCTTCGGCTATCCGACATTTATCGACACGGCGACGGGGAATATGAGCGGCATGTACGGCGGCATGATCGCCTCGGCTGTCTCCTTCGCCTTCGGCCTCATCGTGACGCTGGTGGTCTATCGGGATGCGAAAAAGGTGGAGGCTGCGCCTGAGGTAGCGACGCCGGAGCTGGCACCTGTCGCCGGGACGAAGGGGGAGATTCTCACCTCGCCGCTGGTTGGGAAAATCGTGCCGCTGGAGGATGTGCCGGATGAGGCCTTTGCGGCGGGCGTCCTCGGCCGCGGCATCGCCATCGATCCCAGCGAGGGCAGCGTCGTCGCCCCGGCAGACGGCACGGTCATGACTCTTTTCCCCACGGGCCACGCCGTCGGCCTCATCACGGAGAGCGGCGCGGAGCTCCTCATCCACATTGGCATGGACACGGTCTCCATGGAGGGCAAGGGCTTCAAGACCCTTGTGAAGCAGGGGGATCACGTGAAGAAGGGGCAGAAGCTCATCGAGTTTGATATTGACGCCATCCATGCGGCGGGCCACCCGGCCATCACCCCGGTCCTCGTGACGAATGCGGCAGTCTACACGGACATCGTGCCCACGACAGCCCAGGAGATAAAGCAGGGGGAAAATCTCATCACCGTCGTGGTGTGATACGCGTTTGCAGGCAGGAAGAAGCCCCTCTCTGTCGTATAGTAGCAAGGAGGGATTCCTTCCGCTTTTGAAAGGAGAACAGAATGAAATTTCCAGAGAACTTCCTGTGGGGCGGCGCTGTGGCCGCGAACCAGTGCGAGGGCGCCTACAATGAGGACGGCAAGGGCATCGATATCCAGGACATCATGCCCCATGGCATAAAGGGAGCACCCACGGCAGAGCCCACGGAGGACAACCTGAAGCTCACGGCCATCGACTTCTACCATCGGTACAAGGAGGATATCGCCCTCTTTGCGGAAATGGGCTTCAAGGTCTTCCGCACATCCATCGCCTGGAGCCGCATCTTCCCCAATGGGGATGAGGAGACGCCGAACGAGAAGGGGCTTGCCTTCTACGATGCGGTCTTTGATGAGTGCCGGAAATACGGCATCGAGCCCCTCGTCACCATCTCCCACTATGAGACGCCGCTCCATCTGGCGAAAAGGTACGATGGCTGGACAAGCCATGAGCTCATCGGCTTCTACGAGCGGTACTGCCGCACTATCTTCAATCGCTACAAGGGCAAGGTCAAGTATTGGCTCACCTTCAATGAAATCAACTCCGTCCTCCATGCGCCCCTGCTCTCCGGCGGCATCCTGACGCCAAAGGAGAAACTCAGCGAGCAGGGCCTCTACCAGGCCTGCCACCACGAGCTGGTGGCCTCGGCCCTCGCCACGAAGCTCGCCCGGGAGATCATGCCCGAGGCGAAGATTGGCTGCATGATCCTCGCCATGCCCACCTATCCACTGACACCGGCCCCCGACGACATGATTGCCGTCATGAAGGCGAACCACTTCAACGACTTCTTCGGGGATGTCCACGCCAGAGGCGTCTACCCCGGCTACATGAAGCGGTATTTCCGGGAAAAGGGCATCGAGATCAAGAGCACACCGGAGGAGGAGAGGCTCCTGCGGGAAAACACGGTGGACTTCATCTCCTTCAGCTACTACATGAGCATCTGCGAAGGGGCCTCCGGCAGCTCCGGCGAGGGCAACCTCATGGGTGGCAAGAAGAACCCCTATCTCAAGGAAAGCGAATGGGGCTGGCAGATCGACCCGAAGGGCCTCCGCTACGTGCTGAACCGCTTCTACGACCGCTGGCAAAAGCCCCTCTTCATCGTGGAAAACGGCCTGGGCGCAAAGGACGAGCTGGTCGCGGGCGGCCCCGATGGCAAGACGGTGGAGGACGACTACCGCATCGCGTATCTCAATGACCATCTCCTGCAGGTGGGGGAGGCCATCGAGGACGGCGTGCCTGTCATGGGCTACACCACCTGGGGCTGCATCGATCTCGTCTCCGCCTCCACGGCCCAGATGTCAAAGCGCTACGGCTTCATCTACGTGGACAGGAACGACGACGGCACGGGAAGCCTTGCCCGCTACCGCAAAAAGTCCTTTGGCTGGTACAAGGAGGTAATCGCCACAAACGGCGAAAGCCTGAAATAAAATAGAAAACGTTTTTTCGAAAAAAGACCTGTCAAGCACATTTGATTATGTCCTCGAATTTTCTTTTTATAAGCCCCGTTTT
>CAMCRT010000080.1 GCA_945877355.1 uncultured Mitsuokella sp.
AAGTACAGCAAGTTCGACCGGAAGAACTACTACTATCCGGATCTGCCGAAGAACTGGCAGACGAGCCAGTATGATCTGCCCATCGCGGAGCACGGCTGGGTCGATATCGACGTGGAGGGGGAGAAGAAGCGCATCCGCCTGACCCGCATCCACATGGAGGAGGATGCAGGAAAGCTCGTCCACTCCGGCACGACCATCAAGGACTCCGCCTCCTCGAACGTGGACTACAACCGCACCGGCGTGCCGCTCCTCGAGATCGTCTCGGAGCCGGATCTCCGCTCGGCGGAGGAGGCCCGGGCCTACATGGAGAAGATCAAGGCCATTATGGAGTACATCGATGTGTCGAACTGCCGCATGGAGGAGGGCAACCTCCGGGCTGACATCAATGTCTCCCTGCGCCCCGTGGGCACGAAGGAGCTGGGCACCCGCACGGAGATGAAGAACATCAACTCCTTCAAGAGCCTGGTGGAGGCCATCGAGTACGAAATCGAGCGCCAGACGGAGGTCCTGGAGGACGGCGGCCACATCATCCAGGAGACCCGCACCTTTGACCCGGCTCGGGGCATCACGCTTTCCATGCGGTCGAAGGAGAATGCCCACGACTACCGCTATATGCCAGAGCCGGATCTGCCGCCCATCGTGACGACGGAGGAGGAAATCGAAAAGTTCCGGAGCGAGCTGCCGGAGCTGCCGGATGCCCGTCGGGCGCGTCTTGAGCAGGAATACGGCCTGTCGGACTACGACGCGGGAATCCTCACCAGCTCCCGGGCCATGGCGGAGTATTTCGACGCGGTCATCGCCACCGGCGCCGACGCGAAGCTCGCGGCCAACTGGATCATGGGCGACCTCTCGAAGAACCTCAATGCGGAGTCCATCACCATCGAGCAGTCGCCGGTGGAGGCAAAGCGTCTGGGCGAGATGATCCTCCTCATCATGAAGGACACCATCTCCGGCAAGATTGCCAAGAAGGTATTCAAGGAGATGTGGACGAGCAAGGACGCCCCGGCGAAGATCGTCGAGGACAAGGGCCTCGTCCAGATCACGGACACGGCTGTCATCGAGGGCATCGTGGACGAGGTCATCGCCAAGAATGAAAAGGCAGTCGCCGACTACAAGGGTGGCAACAAGAAGGCCATCGGCGCCCTCGTGGGCCAGGTCATGAAGGCCAGCAAGGGCAAGGCAAACCCGCAGATGGTCAACAAGCTTTTGGCAGAAAAGCTACAATAACATGGCATTTGCAATCCAGGGAATAGGCACGGGCCTATCCCTTGCTTTTTCCAGAAAATGGGAGTACCCTAGGCCCTAGGAGGAAATTGATTATGAAACACATTACGATGATAAAGATGCAGGGCTGCCCCTACTGCGCAAATGCCCTCCGTGCCATGGAGGAGCTCCGGGGCGAGGCGAAGTATAAGGATGTGACCGTGGAGCAGATTGACGAGAATCTCGAGACGGAGAAGGCAAAGCCCTTTGCCAAGGACTACTACTATGTGCCTTCGTTCTTCGTGGAGGGCAAGAAGCTCTACGAGGCGCAGCCGGGCCAGGACTACGATGCGATTTATGCATCCGTAAAGAATGTCTTTGATGAGGCGCTGGAGGCTTAAGGAAAAGGGAAGATATCCGATAATACTATTGTAAGGAAAGAAAAGGAGGGATATGTATGGATAACATGAGCATCGCTGCGGCATCTGTTGGGATGAACCAGGGGCAGGTCATGCAGCAGTTCGGCGTCGGCGTCCTGAAGATGGCGATGAACTCGGAGGCCCAGGGTACTGAGGCGCTCCTCGAGTCGCTCCCGCAGGAGAGCCTCGATCCGAATCTCGGAAAGAGCGTCGATATCCAGGCATGACGCGGTTTCCTCCGCTCACGCAGCAGCTTGCACGTGAGCGGAGGAAATTTTTTTAAAATTTATTTGACTTTTTGACATTTTACCATTGACTTTTTGCTTTTTTCGTTGTATAGTCTTTATAGATTTGAAGTTAGCACTCAGTCAAGTAGAGTGCTAACAACAGGAAAGGAGGGGTGAGCGGATGGCTGGGGAGCTTGACGAGCGCAAGCAGCGCGTGCTCAGGGCAGTCATCGACGATTACATCCAGTCGGCAGAGCCGGTGGGCTCTCGGACGCTCGCTCGGAAGTATGACCTCGGGGTCAGCCCCGCGACCATACGGAATGAGATGGCGGATCTCGAGATGCTCGGCTATCTTCGCCATATCCATACGTCCTCCGGACGCATCCCCTCCTCGAAGGGCTACCGCTTCTACGTGGATGGCCTTATCCCGCCGGCGCCTGTCGGCGAGGAGGAGAAGGCCCGCATCGATACCTGGTATCGGACGCGGGTGAAGCGCATCGACGAGGTGTTTCAGGAGACGGCGCGGCTCATCGCGGAAATCACGAAGAATGTCGCCATCGTCCTGGCCCCTCAGATGACCCAGGCTAGGTTCCACTGTATGCAGTTCCTTCCGCTGGACGCGGATCGGGTCGTGGCCGTCCTCATGACGGATGCGGGCTTTGTGGAGAACAAGATCGTCCACATGCCAGCGGGCGCCTCCTTCTCCGATTTCCAGCGGATGTCAGGCTTTATCAACGAGAGGCTAGCGGGCAGGGCTCTATCTGAGGTCACCCGCGGAGCCTTTCGGGAGCTCCACGAGGCGATGGGAGATGAGGCCATTTTCGATGCTGCGTTTTCCGTCATCGAGCGGGCGCTTGACGACACAAAGGAAGAGCGGCTCTACCTTGGCAGCACCACCCACATGCTTGACCAGCCCGAGTACCACGATGTGGAGCGGGTGAAGGAGGTGCTCCTCCTTCTCGAGGAGCAGGAGCTGGTGAAGGATCTCCTCCACGCCCACATGGGCGATGGCCTGGAGGTCACCATCGGTCAGGAGAACGGCGATGCGCATTTCAAGGATTCGAGCCTCATCACGGCGACCTATCATCTCCACGGCGAGCTCCTCGGTACGCTGGCCGTCATGGGGCCGACCCGCATGGAGTACGCGAAGGCCATGAGCCTGCTGGAGTATATGAATGACAACCTGACCCACGTGATTCGTCGCTTGGAGTGGTAGCGGGGCACGCCCCGATAGAAGAGGTGAATGGAATTGTCATCCCACATGAATGAAGATTTGAAGAAAAAGGACAAAGAGAAGATGGAAGAAATGCAGCGCGAAATCGATGAAGCTGAGGCTGAGATCGAGGCGGGTGCCGAGGAGGCACCGGAGGCCGCATCGAGCGAGGAGGCTCCTGCTGAGGAGCCAAAGTCAGCTGAGGTGGAGGCACTGAAAAAGGAGCTACAGGAAAAGGATGACAGGCTAAAGCGTCTGCAGGCGGACTTCGAGAATTTCCGCCGGCGGACGAACAAGGAGCGCGAGGAGCTCTCCGCCGTCGTCACCCAGGAGCTTCTGAAGGACATGCTTCCGATTCTCGACAACTTCGACCGTGCGATGGCGGCGGAGCAGAAGGATGGCGAAGCATTCCAGAAGGGCGTCGAGATGCTGTATCAGCAGTTCAAGGAGACCCTCGCCAAGAATGGCCTTGAGCCCATCGAGGCGGAGGGCAAGAAGTTCGACCCGAACTTCCACCAGGCGGTTATGCGCACAGCAGACCCCGACAAGGAGGATGATACGGTCTCCCAGGTGCTCCAGATGGGGTATCAGGCAAAGGGACGCGTCATCCGCCCGGCAATGGTTCAAGTCGTCGCAAATTGATTGCGGCTTGATATAAGATTTGTAGATTATACTTTACACATATTTAGGAGGAAAAACCATGTCAAAGGTTATTGGTATTGATCTCGGTACGACGAACTCCGTTGTATCCGTAATGGAAGGCGGCGAGCCTACCGTCATCACGAACCCGGAGGGCAGCCGCATCACCCCGTCCGTCGTGGGCTTCACGAAGGACGGCCAGCGTCTCGTGGGCCAGCTGGCAAAGCGCCAGGCGGTCTCGAACCCGGATCGTACGATTTCATCCATCAAGCGTCACATGGGCGAGACGGACTACAAGGTGACGATTGACGGCAAGAGCTACACGCCTCAGGAAATCTCCGCGATGATCCTGCAGAAGCTCAAGGCGGACGCAGAGGCCTACCTCGGCGAGACGGTCACCCAGGCGGTCATCACGGTGCCGGCCTACTTCAACGACAGCCAGCGCCAGGCCACGAAGGACGCCGGCAAGATCGCAGGCCTCGAGGTTCTGCGTATCATCAACGAGCCGACGGCAGCAGCCCTCGCCTACGGCCTCGACAAGGATGAGGATGAGACGGTTCTCGTCTTCGACCTGGGCGGCGGCACGTTCGATGTCTCCATCCTGGAGCTCTCCGGTGGCACCTTCGAGGTTCTCGCCACGAACGGCGATACGCACCTCGGCGGCGATGACTTCGATAAGAAGATCATGGACTGGATGGTCGAGTCCTTCAAGAAGGAGAATGGCATCGACCTCTCCCAGGATAAGATGGCAGCCCAGCGCCTGAAGGAAGCAGCGGAGAAGGCGAAGATCGAGCTCTCCAGCATGACCCAGACGAGCATCAACCTGCCGTTCATCACGGCGGATGCCTCGGGCCCGAAGCACCTGGATCTCACCCTTTCCCGCGCCCAGTTCGATGAGATGACCCGCGACCTCGTGGAGCGCACCATGGAGCCGACGAAGAAGGCCATGGCGGATGCAGACCTCACGGGCAGCGACATCAACAAGATCATCCTCGTGGGCGGCTCCTCCCGTATCCCGGCTGTCCAGAATGCTATCCGCAACATCCTGAACAAGGAGCCCTCGAAGGGCGTCAACCCGGATGAGTGCGTCTCCGTCGGTGCTGCTATCCAGGGCGGCGTCCTCGTGGGCGAGGTCAAGGACGTGCTGCTCCTCGATGTCACGCCGCTGTCCCTCGGCATTGAGACCCTCGGCGGTGTCTGCACGAAGCTCATCGAGCGCAACACGACGATCCCGACCCATAAGAGCCAGGTATTCTCCACGGCTGCGGACAACCAGCCCTCTGTGGACATCCACGTCCTCCAGGGCGAGCGTGAGATGGCTGCGGGCAACAAGACCCTCGGCCGCTTCGAGCTCACGGATATCCCGCCGGCACCGCGTGGAGTTCCCCGCATCGAGGTCTCCTTTGATATCGACGCCAACGGCATTGTCCATGTCTCCGCAAAGGATCTCGGCACGGGCAAGGAGCAGAAGATTACGATCCAGTCCGACAGCGGCATGAGCAAGGAAGACATTGACCGCATGGTCAAGGAAGCCAAGGCCCATGAGGCGGAGGACAAGAAGCTCAAGGAGTCCGTCGACGCGAAGAACCAGGGCGAAGCCCTCGTCTACCAGGCGGAGAAGACCATCAAGGATCTCGGCGACAAGGCAGACACGACCCAGGTGGCAAATGTCCAGCAGGCCATCGACAAGCTCAAGGAAGCTCTGAAGGGCACGGATACGGAAGCCATCAAGAAGGCGACGGAGGACCTCCAGAAGCCTCTCTACGAGCTCAGCGCAGCCGCCTACCAGCAGGCCCAGGCAGCCGGTGCCCAGCCGGGTGCAGGGGCTGGTGCCCAGGGCGCACCGGGCAGCGAGCAAGCCCAGGACGCAGGCAAGAAGGAAGAGGATGTCGTGGACGCAGAGTTCACGGATGTCAAGGACAATAAGTAAGATACGGTCGAATGCATGCGAGTGGGTAGCAGGGGCAAGTTGCCTGCTGCCCGCTTGTTTGTAAAGAGGTGAAGAGCGTGAGCGAAAAACGCGATTACTATGAAGTCCTTGGCATCCAGAAGGGCGCCAGCGAGGCGGAGATCAAGAAGGCCTACAAAAAAATGGCCCGAAAGTATCACCCGGACCTAAACCGCGACGACCCAAAGACAGCCGAGGAAAAATTCAAGGAAGTCAACGAGGCTTACGAAGTCCTGAAGGATCCGAAGAAGAGGCAGGCCTACGACCAGTTCGGCCATGCCGCCTTTGAAAACGGCATGGGCGGCGGAGGCGCAGGTGCCGGCGGCTTCGGTGGATTCGGCGGCGGCTTTGGCGGCTTTGGAGGCTTCGGCGGTGGCGGCAGCGCCGGGGGCTTTGACGATATCTTCGATATGTTCTTCGGCGGTGGTGGCGGCCATCGCTCCTCTGGAGGTGTTCATCCAGAGCGGGGCGCAGACCTCCGCTACCAGCTGGAGCTCACTTTCGAGGAGGCGGCCTTCGGCAAGAAGGCGGAGATCACCTACTCCCGCACGGAGGAGTGCTCCGAGTGTCACGGCAAGGGCGGCACGGATGTGCAGAAATGCCCGGACTGCCAGGGCACGGGCATGCGCCAGCAGGTGCAAAATACCCCCTTCGGCCGCATCGTGAACCAGACAACCTGCCCTCACTGCCACGGCACGGGGCAGGTCGTCAAGAATCCCTGCAAGAAGTGCCATGGCTCCGGCCATGTCCGGGCGCAGCATAAGGTGGATGTGACCATCCCGAAGGGCGTGGACCAGGGTACGCGGCTCCGGGTCGGCCGGGGCGGCAATGCGGGCTCCCATGGCGGGGACTACGGCGATCTCTATGTCTATATCTCCGTGAAGCCCCACAAGTTCTTCCAGCGCAGCGGCAACGACGTGGTGGTGGAGGTCCCTGTCTCCTTCGTGGAGGCAGCCCTCGGCGCCACGGTGCAGGTGCCGACTCTCGATGGCCCGGTGGACATGAAGATCCCCGAGGGTACCCAGACGGGCAAGACACTTCGCCTCAAGGGGCGCGGCATCCCGTATCTTCGCGAGAGCGGCCGCGGCGACGAGCACGTGGTGGTCAAGGTCCTGACGCCTCAGAACCTCACCGCAAAGCAGAAGGAGCTTCTGCGCCAATTCGGCGAATCGACCGGTGACAAGGTGAATCCGGAAAAGAAAAGCTTCCTGGATGGACTGAAGAATCTCTTCAAATGAACAGAACGCTGCTTCAAAAATGGAGCAGCGTTTTTTGTAGCGTCATAGAATGAAATTGCATAGACATAGGGGGGAAATTATGTTCCTTTTTCCTTCTGAAAATACCTTTATTTTTCTTGATTTCACTCATAATAAATGATATCATATCACTGATAATCGGTATGAATTAATCAAGGAGAATTTTCTGCATGGAAAAGAAGGAACTTGCCAAAAAGATTACAAGCTGGCTTACGCTTGGTGTGTTTTCAACCCAACCTATCCTCGTTTTTGGTGCAGAAATCCTCCCGGATAACAATGCCCCCATTGAGGAGCGTCCTCTTGTGGTGGAAACGGCAAATGGAATTCCGCTTGTCCAGATAACCGGCCCGACAGCGGGCGGAGTCTCCGTCAACCATTACGAATTCTTCAATGTCCCGGATCGGGGAGGCATCCTCAACAACAGCTTTGATCTCATCTCCACGCAGCTGGCGGGATACGTACAAGGCAATCCGAATCTCATAAATGGCCCTGCCCGAGTCATCGTGAACGAGGTGACAAGCGCGAATCCCTCGGAACTCCGAGGCTTCCTGGAGGTCGCAGGAAACAAAGCCGACATCGTCCTCGCCAATCCCAACGGGATTCTGGCAAACGGTGCCGGTTTTTTGAATACAGCAAGAGTCATCCTTGCCACGGGGCGCACGGAAATAGATGGTGCTGGAAATCTGGCATCGCTGCGTATAGACAATGGGAATATCGTCGTAGCGGGCAAAGGCCTCAATGGGCTAGGGGCGGACTCCGCCGAGCTCTATGCGCGGGCCATCGAGGTCAATGCCGGCCTTTGGGCAAAGGACGCGAAGCTTGTCACCGGGACGAACACCATCGGCTACAGGGATGGTGTCGCATCTCCCAGCGAAGAAAAAGGAGACGCTCCTGCCTATGCCCTGGATTTAGCTGAAATCGGCGGCATGTATGCGAACCGTATCGCCCTTGTCGGTACGGAAAAGGGCGTAGGCGTCAATCTCCAGGGGCAGATAACGAGCACCCAGGCGACCTCCCTTGATGTGAACGGAAACCTGAAGACCGCCGGAAATCTATACTCGGATGGGAATACCTCCCTTCAGGCCGAGACTGTAGAAAACAGCGGGAAGATCATCAGCAATGGAAATACAGAGATCCGGGCAGAGACGGTTGTCAATAAAGGTGGAGCAGTATACGGGAATGAGATTTCCATCCAGGCGGAGGAGCTCCTCAACGAAAAGAATGCTGCCCTGGAATCCCGTCTGGCCGAAGAGATGGCCGTGCTGAAAGAGAAGTCCAACACCCTGGAGGCGGTTCATAAGGCAGATGTGACACGATTTGCAAACGCAGGAGAGGAAGCGGCTTATCGGCAGCATATCGAAGAAGCGGAGAGGGCCTACGATGCCCAGCTGAAAACCGTAGAGGAAATCAAGAAAGAGCTCGCCATGCACCCGGCAGGCGCGATTGCCGCCAGACAAAAGCTCTCCGCCGACACAGGCATAATCCACAACTCGGGGGACTCGCTTCTGTATTCAGGAGAGGACATGGACCTGTCCGCCCGAAAGAAACTGGTAAATAACGGGGCACAGATCGAGGCAAAGGGAAGCCTCCGCATCGCTGCGCCCGTGACGCAAAATGAAAATGCCGCCTTTTCCGCGAAACGGGTCATCACGAAAATACAGGAAAACCCGACAAAGCTGCGCATCGACGAGGGAGGCCATAGCGAGCAGGGAAAGGCCTTCCCGGAATGGGAATTCACCGAAAAGGACAGCGGCTACGGCGCAATCCATAGCGCAGCTCCGGGAGAGAAAATCAACAACTTCACGGTTGTCCGAAGCCATTCAATCCTCTCCGAGGAGCAAGTGAAATCCTCCCTTCCAGGAAGCATCCGGGCAGGCAGGGACATGCTTCTGTCCGGGACTGTCGAAAACGAGGATAGCCGCATCGTGGCAGGCGGAACTCTGCAGGCGACAGGAGCCGTCCATAATACGGCCACAATGCAGCAGGAAATGTCCGTCACCTTCGGGACAATCCAGCCCAGCTATACGGAGCGGAGGAGCTGGCTCCATAAGGGAAAGGTGCGCAAGTACGGCGACGGCTCCTATATGACGCCGGAGGTCATAAAGAGCAATCCGTCACCCCTCGGTGTCCAGCTTTATGCGGACAGCATGGATGACTTTGCCAAACAGGCGGATATAACAGCAAAACAGAGGGAGCGTATACAAAATGCCCTTTCTCCCTTCGGGCTTGTTCCAACGGCCTCGGGCAAGGAAGGGCAGGAGGAGCGGCTGGATGATCTGTCTCTCAGCACCCTCTACCGTATTCATCCGGAAGCCACGGCAAAATACCTCGTCGAGACAGATCCCGCCTTTACCAGCAAGAGAAGCTTCCTGTCCTCCGACTATATGTATCGCCAGCTGAAGTGGGATATGGACAAAGTCCCCAGGCGGATAGGCGATGGCTTCTATGAGCAGCAGCTATTGGCCGACCAGATTCTCCGACAGACAGGCAAGCGTCATCTTGAAGGCTATGTAGAGGACGAAGAGGCCTACAAAGCTCTTATGGATGCGGGGGTAGCATACGCCAAAGAAGTGAATCTCGCCCCTGGCATCGCCCTCTCAAAGGAGCAGGCTGCAGCATTGACCCACGACATGATATGGCTGGAGGAGCGGGAAGTCACTTTGAATGGCAGGAAGGAACGGGGGATTTATCCTGTCCTTTACACCAGGAATGCAAAGGGTCTGCGCCTCTCGGAAGGTGGCAGCCTCATCTCGGCCAAGAATCTCGTCCTAGAGACGAAGGAGAACCTCAAAAACGCAGGGACGCTCTATGGGGAAAACATCCAGGCCGTAGCAGGGAATATGGAAAATACAGGGCAGATCCTCGGACAAAACATCAAGCTGAGCTCCGAGAAGGATATCCAGATGCAAGGCTCCATCCTTGGAGAGCAGGATGTTCTCCTGGAAGCAAAAGGGAATATCGCTGTCAATAGCACTACGGAACGCCTTGCCCACCAGGATGTTCTCAATACCACAGCAGGAATTTCCGTCACAGGAGACGGAGGCCGTCTTGTGATGAGCGCAGGGAAAAATCTGGAGCTGGTAGGCGCGACGCTCACGGCTTCCGGAGAAAAGGGCAAAATCCAGCTGGCTGCAGGGCGGGACGTGATCCTATCGACGAAGAAGCTCCAAAGCGAGAAGGACATGACCGCAAATGCGGAGAATTACCTGCGCACGAAGCGCGGTACAGAGCTAGGGACAGGAATCCATGCAGATGGGGATATCACGATTTCCGCAGGACAGGATATCCAGGCAAGGGCCGTGACAGTCGGCAGCGAGGCGGGAGCCGTCACCCTTGCAGCTGGAAACGACATTTCCTTGGAAGCAGGAAGGGAGATAGCGGAGGATCACTATGGCATCCAGTACAAGGGCAGCGGGCTCATCTCGACGAAGACCACCACAATCCGCACGGATGCCGAGACGGACACAGCCCGCACAACCGATATCACAGGGAAGAACGTCAGCCTTTCTGCCAGACGCGACATAGACCTTTCGGGTGTGAATGTCGTTGCGGATAAGGACGTGGCTGTTGAGGCTGGACGGGATTTTTCCGCTACCTCCGCTGAAAACTATGCCCGTGCAGAAAACTACAAATCTGTCAAGAAATCCGGGCTCTTCTCCTCGGGCGGAATCGGCTTTACGATTGGTTCGCAGCAGACGAAGATGACGCGGGACAGGGATGCCATGACCCAGCAGGGCACGAATATCGCTGCACTTGATGGAAGCATTTCACTCCATGCAGGAGGAAAAGCCCATATCTCCTCCAGCAATATCCTTGCGGGGAAGGACGCAGCCCTTACGGCAAAGGAAATCACAATCGATGGAAAGGACAACGTCTATCGCGATATCCTCATACAGGAGGAGAAGACAACCGGCCTGACTGTAAGATTTGGGGCGGGGATACTCGATCTGGGACAGGAAATCTACACGCCCCTCAAGCGCATGGGCGAGGTCCGGGATGACCGGCTCAAGGCCCTGTATGCCTACCAGGCAGGGCGGATTCTGCACGATAGATTCTCGTCAGGAAATCCTCTGACAGATAATTCCATATCCCTCCATATCGGCCTGGGAACGAGCCAATCCTATAGCCGTACGGAGAGCGTCCAGAAGGAATATGCGGGCAGCCAGATTACCGCAGGAGAGAATGCAAACCTCACTGCAA
>CAMCRT010000081.1 GCA_945877355.1 uncultured Mitsuokella sp.
AGCTTGCAGTCGTAGGAGCCGAGGCGCATGGTGCCGCCCTTCTTCTCGATGCCCTGCTGGGACTCCATGAGGGAGATGACCGGATGGGTCGTGTCGGGGTTGAACTCCGTGGAGTGGGCGTCCGTCATGCCGCAGACGTGGCGGGCGAACTCGATGACGGCGCACTGCATGCCGAGGCAGAGGCCGAGGAAGGGGATCTTCTTCTCCCGGGCATACTGGATGGCGCGAATCTTGCCCTCGATGCCCCGGTCGCCAAAGCCGCCGGGCACGAGGATGCCCTTGCAGCCCACGAAGATCTCGTCGAGGTCCGTGTCCTCCTGCTCGATGGTCTCCGCATTGACCCAGCGGATGGAGACGGCCGCGTCATTGGCGATGCCGCCGTGGTGGAGGGCCTCCGTGACGGAGATATAGGCATCGGGGAGCTCCACATACTTGCCGACGACGGCGATCTTGACCTTCTTCTTAGGATTGTTGATCTTGTAGACCATCTTCTCCCACTCGCTCATGTCCGCCGGGCCGTAGTCCATGTTGAGGGTCCGGAGAGCGATCTTGTCGAGCCCTTCCTTCGCCATCATGAGGGGCACCTCGTAGATGGTGGAGGCTGTGCGGTTCTCGATGACGGCCTCGGGTGCCACGTCGCAGAACATGGCGATTTTTTCCTTCATGTCCTGGGGAATGGTCTTCTCCGTGCGGCAGACGAGGATATCGGGATGGATGCCGATGGCGCGCAGCTCCTTGACGCTGTGCTGGGTGGGCTTTGTCTTGAGCTCGCCCGCTGCGGAGATGTACGGCAGGAGCGTCACATGGATGTAGAGGGTGTCATTGGGCCCCACTTCCTTCTTGACCTGGCGGATGGCTTCCAGGAAGGGCTGGCTTTCGATATCGCCCACGGTGCCGCCGATCTCCGTGATGACCACATCGGCGCCATCGGCCTTTGCCACGTCGTAGACCCGCTGCTTGATTTCGTTCGTAATGTGCGGGATGACCTGCACGGTGGAGCCCAGATAGTCGCCGTTGCGCTCCTTGTTGAGCACGGACCAATAGACCTTGCCGGTGGTAATGTTGGAGTTCTTCGTGAGGCTGATGTCGATGAAGCGCTCGTAGTGGCCGAGGTCGAGGTCGGTCTCTGCGCCGTCGTCCGTCACGAAGACCTCGCCGTGCTGGTAGGGGCTCATAGTGCCGGGGTCGATGTTGATATAGGGGTCAAATTTCTGGATCGTGACCTTGATGCCACGGCTCTTCAGGAGCCTGCCGAGGGAGGCTGCCGTGATGCCCTTGCCGAGGGATGATACGACGCCGCCTGTCACAAAAATGTACTTAGCCATAGGTCCTCCGCTGTATTCCTGTTATTCCTGGATGCTTTCGAGCTTTTTCTTGCGGCTGATGGTCGCCTTTGCCTGGGTCTTTGAGGTGCCCGAGCGCGAGCCATGGGAGCGCTTGACTTCCGGCGGGAGCCACTTGGTGAGGCCCCACTGGCCTTCGCCGGAGTAATGGAAGCGGCTGTCCATGTTGATGAGGGTGTAGACCTCGGAGATGGCTGCGGAAAGGGACTGGACGGGGCGCTTTTTCTTCTCGATGACGTCCATGATGAGGTCGCGGTAATGCTTTGTCTCGCCGGCGTCACTCAAAATCTGATAGGCAATGTCCACTTCCGACATGTTCTGATAATCCATTCGATTCCCTCCAAAATCTATATGAAAAAATTTATTACATCGATTCCGGTGCCGAAACGCCGAGGACGCCAAGGGAGTGGCGGATGACGTGGCCGGTGACGGTCACGAGGGCGAGGCGGGCCTTGGCGGTGTCCTCGTCCACGCCGATGATGCGGCAGCGATTGTAGAAGCTGTGGAATAGAGAGGCGAGGTCGTAGCTGTAGCGGGCGATGCGATGTGGCGCATAGGCCGCAGCAGCCTTCTCGATCTCCTCTGGGTACTCTTCGAGCTTCTTAATCAGGGCGATTTCCGACTCGTCCGTCAGACGGGTGAAGTCGGGATTCTCCCCTGCTGTGAGCTTTGTCTCCGCCGCCTGACGGAAGATGCTCGAGATGCGGGCGTGGGCGTACTGGATGTAGTAGACCGGATTATCATTGGACTTCTTTTTCGCCAAGTCCAAGTCGAAGTCCAGCTGGCTGTCCAGGGACCGCATGAGGAAGAAGTAGCGGGCGGCGTCGGTGCCCACCTCCTCGATGAGCTCCTCGAGTGTCACGCTCTGGCCCGTGCGCTTGCTCATCTTCACGAGCTCGCCGCCCCGGTAGAGGCTGACCATCTGGAGGAGCAGCACCGTGAGCTTATCCGCATCGTGGCCCAGGGCCGTCATGGCGGCCTTGACCCGACAGACGTAGCCGTGATGATCGGCCCCCCAGATATTGATGAGGCGATCGAAGCCCCGCTCGTACTTGTTGTGATGGTAGGCGATATCGGCGGCGAGGTACGTGGGCTCGCCATTGTCGCGAATGACCACCCGGTCCTTGTCATCGCCGTAGGCGGTGGACTTCAGCCAGAGGGCGCCGTCCTTCTCGTAGACGTTGCCGTTTTCCTTGAGGATGGCGACAGCCTTCTGCACCGCTTCCGGGTGGAGGGTGCGCTCGCTGAACCAGTTGTCAAAGGTCACGTGGAATTTCTCCAGATCCTCCTTTAGGATGGCGAGCTTTTCCTGATAGGCCAGCTCCTTAAGGGCCGCGAGGCGCTCTTTCTCCTCCATCTTGAGGTACTTGTCCCCGTCCTTTTCGAGGATGCGCTTTGCGGTGGCGATGATGTCCGCCCCGTGGTAGCCGTCCTCCGGCATGGGCTTTTCCTCGCCATGCCCCAGGAGCTCGAAATAGCGAGCCTCTACAGAGTGGGCGAGCTTATCCATCTGGTTGCCCGCGTCATTGATGTAGTATTCGCTCTCCACCGGGTAGCCGGCGGCTCGCAGGAGGTTGACGAGGGCGGAGCCCGCCGCGGCGCCGCGGCCGTGGCCCACGTGCAGGAGGCCTGTGGGGTTTGCGCTGACGTATTCCACCTGGATCTTCGGCGCATCCTTCTTCGGCAGGTTGCCAAAGGCTTCCCCTGCCCGGTAGATGGCAGCGAAGGCATCGTAGAGCACGTCGCCCTTCAGGTAGAAATTCATAAAGCCGGGGCCTGCAATCTCTACCCGATCCAGCCAGTCCCCCTGAAGGCGCTTCTGGAGCTCCTCGGCGATCTGGCGGGGGCTCCTATGGAAGACCTTGGCCGACTGCATGGCGACATTCGTCGCGAAGTCGCCGAACTCCTTCTTCGGCGGCACCTCGAGGACGATGGCAGGAAGCTCCCCTGCGGGGAGTGCCCCCTCTGCGATGGCCTTCTCTGCTGCCGCCTTGATCGCAGCCATGAGTATATCCTTGATTTCCAAAAAATTTCCTCCTGTTATCTATTCCGCCAGCTCGATGTGAAGCGTATTGCGGCTCTGGAACCGCCCCTCGAGAAAGAGGCGATAGACGATGCGGACGTGCCCCTGGCCATCCTTCACGTCCAGGTCGAGCTCCTCCGTGTGGACCGCGAGGGAAAGCACCCCATAGGGCGTCTGATAGGAGCTCTTCGTCTCCTGATCCGGCAGGAAATGCCGCGCATGCTCTACGCCAGACGTTCCTCCGCCCCGAAGGAGCTTTGCACTCCCCTCCGCGAGCTTCAACGTCACCTGAGAGGTCGTACCCTCAGCGAGCTCGTCGGCATAGCGGATATAATGTTTGCCTCCACGGCAGGTATAGGTTCCCATCGACTCGGTGCAAAAGTGCTGCACCTCTCCCGCCTCGTCCACGACACGGGAATCCACCCGCACCCGGACGCGTTTTCTCTGTCCTTCCAAGGCTCGCCTCCAAAAAATCATACTGTATTATATTATAGCGGAAAGCCGGGACCTTGCCAATACAAAAATATTTGTTTTGCCGCTGTTTTTGTGGTTTTTACCCATTCGGATTTCCCCGGTGCAGAATGTGCTTTTGTACAACAGAAAACTCCCTGCAGAACCCTGCAGGGAGTGAAAATTTCGAGATGGTGGAGACGAGGGGGATCGAACCCCTGACCTCTTGCATGCCATGCAAGCGCTCTCCCAGCTGAGCTACGCCCCCATCTGCATTGCCGTGGCAACAAAGAGAATTATAGAGTATTCTCCCCTGCCTGTCAAGCACTTTTTTCAAGATTTTATGGATTTTTGAAATCGTTTTCGATTTTACCGATTTTTGTACATCTTTTCGTAGTAGTCCTGGTACTCGCCGGCGAGAATCGGCTTCCACCAGGCTTCGTTTGCGAGATACCATTTCACCGTTTTCGCGAGCCCCTCCTCGAATTTGACAGTGGGGCTCCAGCCCAGCTCCCGCTGGATCTTCGTCGGATCGATGGCATAGCGGCGGTCGTGTCCCTTCCGATCGGTGACGTACTCGATACCGGACTCGTCCTTTCCCAGGGCCGCGAGAACGCTCTTGACGACGGTGAGATTGGAGCGCTCATTGTGACCGCCCACATTGTAGACCTCCCCTGCCCGTCCCTTGCGGATGATGAGATCGATGGCTGCGGCATGATCCTTCACATAGAGCCAATCCCGCACATTTTTCCCATCGCCGTAGACAGGCAGCTTCTTGCCCGCCAGCGCGTTCAGGATCATCAGGGGGATGAGCTTTTCCGGGAAGTGATAGGGGCCGTAGTTGTTGGAGCAGCGGGAAATGGTGGTGTCGAGGCCGTAGGTGTGATGGTACGCCATGACGAGGAGATCCGCCGAGGCCTTCGAGGCGGAGTAGGGGCTCGAGGTATGGAGGGGCGTCTCCTCCGTGAAGAGGAGGTCCGGGCGGTCCAGGGGGAGATCCCCGTAGACCTCGTCCGTGGAGACCTGGTGATAGCGGCGTATGCCGTACTTCCGGCAGGCGTCCATGAGGATGCTGGTGCCGATGACATTCGTCTGGAGGAAGATCTCCGGGTTCTCGATGGAGCGATCCACATGGGATTCGGCGGCGAAGTTCACGAGGATATCGGGTTTTTCCTGCTCAAAGACCTGGTAAACGGCAGGCCGGTCGGCGATATCCACCCGATGGAAGGCGAAGTTCGGCTGCTTCATGGCCCCGTCCAGCGTCGCCATATTGCCGGCGTAGGTCAGCTTGTCGATGCAGATAATACGGTCCTCCGGGTGGTTTTCCAGCTCGGAGTAGATGAAGTTCGCGCCGATAAAGCCGGCGCCGCCTGTGACGATGATGTTCATGCTTCCCGCTTTCCTTCCTGTACAATCTGCTTGAGATATGCCCCATAGGTGTTCTCCGCCAGGGGCTCAGCGAGGCGCAGCACCTGCTCCGCGTCGATATAGCCCATGCGCCAGGCGATTTCCTCCGGGGCTGCGATCTTGAGCCCCTGCCGCTCCTGGATGGTCTGCACAAAGGCGGAGGCGGAGAGCAGGGACTCATGGGTCCCCGTATCGAGCCAGGCATAGCCCCGCCGCATCTTCTGGACGCGAAGATCGCCCCGCGAAAGATACGCCTTGTTCACATCGGTGATCTCCAGCTCTCCCCGGGCGGAGGGCTTCACATCCCTTGCGATGGCCACGATATCCCTGTCATAGAAATAGAGGCCCGTCACCGCATAGTTTGATCGGGGTGCCTTTGGCTTTTCCTCCAGGGAAAGGGCGCGCCCCTCCCCATCGAACTCCACGACGCCGTAGCGCTCCGGGTCCCGGACGTAGTAGGCAAAGACCGTGGCGCCCCTCTCCTCCCGGGCTGCAGCCTGGAGGGATGTGGCAAGATCCGAGCCATAGAAGATATTGTCCCCGAGGATCAGTGCGCAGCTTTCTCCGCCGATAAAGTCCTCTCCAATGAGGAAGGCCTGGGCTAGGCCCTCGGGCTTTGGCTGGACGGCGTAGGAAATGGAGATGCCCAGCTGGCTCCCGTCCCCCAGGAGGCGCTCGAAGAGATGGGCATCCTCCGGCGTCGTGATGATGAGGATATCGCGGATGCCTGCAAGCATGAGCGTCGAGAGCGGATAGTAAATCATGGGCTTGTCGTAGATGGGCATGAGCTGCTTCGATACGACGCGGGTCAGAGGATAGAGCCGCGTCCCTGAGCCGCCTGCGAGAATGATGCCTTTCGTAATCATAGGATTCCTCCGAAAACTGTATTTACCTATAGCATAGCAGAATCTGCGGCTTATGAAAAGACATCGCCGATTTTTCGGGGATTTCCAGGGCGAGGACTTGACTTCTTCCCAATGGAATGGTACGTTTATGTCAGTATTGCATTTGTCTTGCAGAAAGACACACGCCATACACTTCTATATACTATTGAAACGTGAAATGCGATTGTTGTCAGGGGGAATAGTATGATAAAGGAAGCCATCACGAAGATTGTCGGAAAGGAAGATCTCTCCTACGACGAGGCATACGATGTCATGAATGAGATTATGAGCGGCGAGACCTCCGCCGTGCAGAATGCCGCCTACCTCGCGGCTCTTTCCACGAAGAGCGCGAAGGCAGAGACCATCGACGAAATCACCGGCTCCGCCATGGCCATGCGTGACCATGCGCTGAAGCTAGAGCACGATATGGACGTGCTGGACATCGTTGGCACCGGCGGCGACCATGCGGGGAGCATCAATATCTCTACCACCGCCGCCATGATCATCGCCGCCGCCGGCATCCGGGTGGCAAAGCATGGCAATCGCGCCGCCTCCTCGAAATCCGGCGCGGCGGACTGCCTGGAGGCTCTGGGCGTAAATCTCGACCAGCCGCCAGAGAAGGCTCTGCGCCTCCTGAAGGATATCGGCCTCTGCTTCCTCTTCGCCCAGAAGTATCACGCCTCCATGAAGCACGTGGCCCCCATCCGCAAGGAGCTGGGCTTCCGCACGGTCTTCAATATCCTGGGTCCCCTGACGAATCCTGCCAAGCCGAAGCGCATGGTTCTGGGCGTCTACGACGAGTATCTCCTGGAGCCCATCGCAAAGGTGCTGCTGGCCCTCGGTGTGGAGCGGGGCATGGTCATCTACGGCCAGGACTGCCTCGATGAGTTCTCCATCAGCGCCCCCACCTCCGTCTGCGAGTTCAAGGACGGCTGGTTCCGGCGCTACGAGGTGGCCCCGGAGGACTTCGGCCTCTCCCGCGCCACAAAGGATGACATCCGCGGCGGCACGCCAGAAGAGAATGCCCAGGTCACCCGCGAAATCCTCGACGGTGCCAAGGGACCCAAGACGGACATCGTCCTCCTGAACGCCGGCGCTGCCATCTACGTGGGCGGCAAAGCCGACTCCATGGCCGATGGCATCCGCGCAGCAAGAGACCTCATCGCCAGCGGCGAAGCCAAGGCAAAACTTGAAGAATTCATCAAGGAGTCGAATCGCTAATACATAGATAAAAAGCTGTTTCCCGAGCTCACCTTCGGAAAACAGCTTTTTTAATGGCGTAAATCGCCTTTGCTTACCCTATTTCTTTTTCTCCAGCTCCCTACGGCTCATCTCCCGTAGGAGTTCCAGTGCGCCCATGCCCATGCCGGTCTCGCGGGAGACTTCTTCGATGGACTCGCCGCTCAGGAGGAGGGCCCTGGCCTTATCGGCGACGGTCGCCTCGGCGGGGGGCTTGTCCTCTTCCGCTTCTGCACTCTTTTCTATCTCTTCAGCCTCTCCTGCTCCCTCTGGAGTATCTTCCGGCTCCACTTCGCTTTCATCGGTGGAGGATGCTTCCTCCGGGGAGATAGCGGGCTCTTCCGGCTCTGCTACTGCAGTCTCCGCAGGTGCTGCCGCCTCCTCGGGCACGACAATATACTCGGGCTCTGAGGCTTTCTCTGGCTGCGCCTCCTGCTCCAGGGGCTGCTGCACTGGCTGCGCGGACGGCTCCTCGCTGTAGGCAAGCTCTGGGGAGGGCTCCCCTACAGGCTCCTGAGGTAGGTAGGCCGCCGCCTCATTTGCCTCCTGGGCATCCCGGTCGATGGATTCCTGCAGGACCGTGGCGAAATCGATGGCATCCTGGCGCTCCATGGTGGAGGTATCGGGAAGGGTCTGCTGGGCCGACTCCTGCCCGGAAGGCTCTGACGTCTGGCAGGTCGGCTGCACGGGAAGCTCCTGTGCTTGCGGTATCGGTGCTTCCTGCGCTTCTACTGGCGCGCTGTACCCTGCCGCCGCATAGGCTGCCGGATCCTGGTACGTGGGAGCCGCCTCCACCGTCTCTGTCTGAACATAAACAGGCGGTGGTGCGGGCACTGCTGCCTGGGCCTCCCGCTGTTGCTGCTCTTTTTTCAGCAGCAGAGCAGCGCGATCGCAGAGCTCCTCCATCTCCAGCCGCTCCTGGCGGCTTTTCCGAAGGCGGTTCGTCAGCTCCGCGTTTTTTGCATCCGCCTCCGCCAGGAGCTTCTCCAAGTGCTTCACGTGGATGCCCATGCGTTCGATGACGGTGTCAGCGGATTTGCCCAGCTCCTCCTTCAGCTTCTCCGTGGAGACACGCATATCCTCCATGTCTTCCTTGTCCTTTTCCTTGCGGCGAAGGAAAAACCGCACGCCAAAGAAGAGAGCTGCGCCCACGACGATCAGTGCGCCAAATACTTCCTGCATACTTCCTCCTGGATTCTATCAAAGAGAAAGCGCCCGAAGGCGCTTTTCAACGGGTCACGACTGTTACAAGCGAATGTCGAGGAGCGTCCCGCGATTGGGATCGGAGGCGTATTCCTCCTGGGGCTCCTCCTGCTGGCTGCCGCCTCCCTTGCGGCCGCTTCCTGTGTAGGCACCGCCATGGTGCTCCCCCTCATCCTTGATACGGCCATCCTCGGGATTGTCCTTATGGCGCACCTGCTGCTCCTTCAGCCGGTCATCGGCCTTTTGCTCGATGGCTTGAAAATCCTGCTGGATATTGACTTGCTGATTCAGATTGCTCTGCACCTGGCCTACCTCTGCGGACCGAGGCACGACCATCTGCAAGCTCATAGGGCTCACATCCATAGGAAATCCCTCCTTCTCTTGATGACGCAAACCTTGCGCCTAGAGACTATAGATTCATATAGGCCTGCACAGCGATGGCATCGTCCTTCAGGCTGATGACCGATGTCTTGATGGGCGACTCGATTTTCTTAGCCATCCCATTGATCATCAGGCGGCAGCCGGGCTGGATGCAGTCGAGCACGGTGATGGTGCCCGATGCCATGTTGTCCAGCTCCTGCTTTGCCTGCTCGATATCGAGCTTCAGCCGCTTCAGGCGGCCTGCCAGCGGGAATTGCTGGCGGGTCAGGGCATTGATCTGCTGCACCCGCTCTGGCGGCAGCTTTGTCACATCGACCTTCTCCAGGGTGTTGACCACCTGGTTGATCTTCGTGAGGCGCTCCCGGAGCTCCTTTTGATCCTTGAGCATTGCCTTGTAGTGCTGCTCAAGAGCCGGATCCACGCCGACGGAGACCACCGTCTCCGTGCCATACATATTGCCGAAGACCTTGGCGCGGACCTCGATGCCGGCTGCTACGCTGCCACCCATGATCTGCCCGCGTTTATCCTCGCAGGAGAGCCTGCGCCCTGCCCGTAGCGTGGAGTGAAGGGCCGCGTCCGCCACGAAGATCTCGTTTTTCGCCTCCACATTTGCATGTTCAGTGAAGGCTGCCCGCACATCCTCCTGGGCGGATACGTGGCTGCGCCCCTTGCCGATGATGCCGCCTGACACGACGATATTTCGTCCCTCGGCAGAGCCGCCGTTGATATTGCCCTTTACCTCGATGTCCCCCGTCGCCTTGACGGAGAAGCCATATTCGATATTGCCCTGCACCTCGACACTGCCATCGAAATTGATGTTGCCCGTGCCGACGCTGACATTGCCATTGACGACAAAGCGGGGATCCACTTCGATCTTTTTGCCGTTATCGACAATCTGCCCGTTGATGGTGGCATAGATCTCGTTTTCGTTGCGCACCTCGGTGTTCTTGCCATTGGGCAGAGGCACCGGCTGGCCGCCTCTGGCGGCGATCTCCGTGCCAAAGACATCGTGCCCCGGCGTCCCCTTTGTCTGGGGAATCCGCACGGCAAGCAACTGATCTACCTTTGCCAGTACGAAGAGGTTCATATCCTTGTAGTCCACCCGATCGTGGGCGGACATCTTCGGATGCCCCTTTACCTTCAAATCGAAATTCCGCTCGATGCGAGCATTTTCCCCGTTCTTCGGCGGGACGCCCTTGGCCGCAAGGAAGGAGGCATAGCTCCCCACTCCTTGCTCCACAGCGGATTTGTCGATGCCGTAGACGACCTTGTTTTCTGCGAGAGCTGCGAGAACTCCGTCAGCCGTCGGCAAAAGCACGCCATCCTTTGTATCGAAGCGAACGACTGCCTTCATGCGGTCATGGCTGACCTCCACGACAATCTTCACCGGCTGCGTGCGCCGAAGCTGCTCTTCCGGGCTCAGCTCTTTCTTGGAGGAGGCATCCTGCTGCGCCTTTCCTGGTGCAACCTCCCCCGCCTTTTCTGTCCCTTCTGCTTGCTCCTTAGGCTCTTCTTTCTTTTCCTTTTTCTTTGGCGGCCTTGCGAGGAAGGCCGCTTCGCCGGACGCTTCCCTTACAATGCGTGCCAGCGTGATGATGTCATACTCCGTTATCCCATTTCCCAGCAGAGACTTGCGGATATCCGCAAGCCCGCGCGACGGCTTGCCGTCGCTTGATGGCCAAACTGTCAGAAAGACGCCGCCCGGGCGCCATTCCAAAAGATAGCCGTCTTCCTTGCTGCCCAATGGTGGACGTGTGTTTTTCTCTTCCATGTTTCGTCCCCCTTATGTGGCTTCTTTATAGCAGGCTCGCCTTCATCCGTGAAAGGTAGCCGCGCATACGAAAGACGGCCTTCGTATGCAGCTGCGATATGCGCGCCTCTGACAGATGCATCAGACTCGCGATTTCTTTCAAGGTCAGCTCCTCATAGTAGTACAGTGCGACGACCTTTTTTTCCTTTTCCGGC
>CAMCRT010000082.1 GCA_945877355.1 uncultured Mitsuokella sp.
GTCGGGACGTAGCGCAGTTTGGTAGCGCGCTTCCTTGGGGTGGAAGAGGTCGCCTGTTCAAATCAGGTCGTTCCGACCATTTAAGAATAGAAGAGAGACTGCTTTCGGGCAGTCTCTTTTTATGTTATTTCTGTTGCAGAATCGCTTCATAAGAGAAAGGATAGAACGCATGAGCGTACTGGAGGTTTCGCAGCTCTCCCATAGCTACGGGGGCCGGGAGATATTTGAGAATGTGTCATTCCGACTGCTGAAGGGGGAGCACGTGGCCCTCGTGGGGGCGAATGGCGAGGGGAAGTCCACATTCCTCTCCATCATCACTGGCAGCCTCACGCCGGACGCCGGCACCGTCACCTGGGCAAATCGCACGAAGGTGGGGTACTTGGACCAGCACGCCGTCCTTGAGAAGGGGCAGACCATCCGGGATGTGCTGCGCACCGCCTTTGACCGCCTCGTAAAGCTGGAGCAGGAGATGCTCGCCGCCTATGACAAGATGGGGGACGCGACGCCGGAGGAGGTGGACGCCCTCATGAAGGATGTGGGGGAGATCCAGGACATCCTGGAGGCAGGCAGCTACTACACCATCGATGCCCGCATCGAGGAGGTGGCGGCGGGCCTGGGGCTCCTCTCCATCGGCCTCGACCGGGACGTGGACGAGCTCTCCGGCGGCCAGCGCACGAAGGTGCTCCTGACGAAGCTCCTGCTGGAGTCGCCGGAGATCCTTCTGCTGGACGAGCCCACGAACTACCTCGATGCGGAGCACATCGCCTGGCTCACCACCTATCTGCAGAACTACGAGAATGCCTTCATCCTCATCTCTCACGATGTGCCCTTCCTAAATGCCGTGACGAATGTGATCTGGCACGTGGAGAACCTGAAACTCACCCGCTACACGGGAAGCTATGAGAAATTCGAGGAGATGGCGGCCCTGAAGCGCCGCCAGGAGGATGCGGCCTACGAGCGCCAGCAGGCGGAGATCAAGAAGGAAAAGGACTTCATCCAGCGCAACAAGGCCCGGGTCGCCACCCGAGGCATGGCCAACAGTCGCCAGAAGAAGCTGGACAAGATGGAGGTCCTCACAAAGCGCACGGAAAAGCCGAAGGCCCACTTCGCCTTCAAGGCGGACCGGACCCCCTCCCGCTTCGTCCTCGACGCAAAGCGCCTCGTCCTGGGCTACGATACGGCCCTGACGAACCCCGTGGATGTGCGGGTGGAGCGGGGCAAGAAAATCGCCATTCGCGGCACGAACGGCCTGGGAAAATCCACGCTATTAAAGACGCTCCTCGGAATGCTGCCGCCCATTTCCGGCACGGTGGAGCGGGGCGACTTCGTGAGCGTCGGCTACTTCGAGCAGGAGAGCGCCCGGGGCAATAACAACACGGCCCTCGACGAGCTCTGGGGCGCCTTCCCCGGCATGACGAATTTCGAGGTGCGGGCAGCCCTCGCCGCCTGCGGCCTGACGAATGAGCACATCACCACAAAGATGATGGCACTGTCCGGCGGCGAGGCCGCGAAGGTGCGCCTAGCCAAGATCATGCAGGCCCCCTGCAATCTCCTCGTCCTGGACGAGCCCACGAATCATCTGGATGTGGAGGCAAAGAAGGAGCTGAAGCGGGCCCTGAAGGAATACACCGGCACAATCCTCCTCGTCTCCCACGAACCGGATTTCTACGAGGACTGGGTCGACTCCGTCTGGAATATCGAGAGCTGGTCCACGAAGGTCGTATAAGGGTGCAAGCAGGTGCAGCCCTCTTGCGAGAAGGCATTCAGGGTTTTTAGAAAAAGTTGTCTGATGACATCAACATGAGAGTTTGACAAGAAACAGAAGTAGTGGTATACTATTCCTGTTGGTATAAGTAGTCAAGACGATCGCGGCAGCCTTTTGGCTGATGAGGAAAGTCCGGGCTCCACAGGGCAGTGTGCTGGATAACGTCCAGCGAGGGTGACCTCAGGGAAAGTGCCATAGAGATTTAGACCGCCTGAGCAATCAGGTAAGGGTGGAAAGGTGCGGTAAGAGCGCACCAGCAGTCAGGTGACTGGCTGGCTTTGGTAAACCCCACACGGAGCAAGACCAAATAGGAAGGATATAGTGCGGCCCGCACTTCCTTCGGGTAGCGTCGCTTGAGCCTTGCGGCAACGCATGTGCCTAGATAAATGATCGTCACCGCTTTTTGCGGGACAGAACTCGGCTTATTGACTGCTTATAACAATTCTATTGTGCATGTTTTGTGCACGCGTCCTTTCAAAAAGTACACATTGGCTGTCCAGCGGACAGCCAGTTTTCATGTCAGGGCAAAATCTGAAAAAAGACTGTAACAAGTGTAAACCTACTACACATAAAACATGGTTTTGGCTATAACAGAGCGCACGCCCTGTTAGGCATAAAGAAAAATTGGGTTTTCTTAGATGAAGCCGAGTCCAGCCCAGGAGCGGGGGAACCAGGATGGGTAAGCGGGAAACCGAACTGCTCATCAAGTTATTGGGGTGAACAAGCGGAAAGCGGTGTCAGGCAAAAGCCTTTCATGGCGGAACGCTTGAGGGTGGCCTTCTCCACCCTAACCCGGCAGCTAACCTCGTAGGCGAAAAAAGAGAGGAGTGGCTTTTTGTTTAGAAGAGCACGTGTATTTTTCCTACTGACCATGATCATGATGTGCAGCGTATCTCTCGTGCAGGCTTCGGCCTTCCGCATCGGGGATCAGGGCAGCGATGTCGCAGAGATCCAGGGGCAGCTCGCTAGCCTCGGCTACGACGTTGCAGCGGATGGTGACTTCGGCCCTGCCACGGCAGAGGCTGTCAAGTCCTTCCAGGCCTCTCAGGGGCTCGACTCCGACGGACTCGTGGGCCCTTCCACGTACTCCGCCCTTCTTGGCAAGTCCATGCCGGAGGTTTCCCGCGGCTCGAACTACGTTTCCCGTCGCGTGATCTCGGAGTCCATGAACTACCTCGGCGTTCCCTACGTCTTCGGTGGCACGTCTCCCTCGGGCTTTGACTGCTCGGGCTATGTCCGCTATGTCTTCGCACAGGCAGGCATTTCCCTCCCGCGCACGGCAGATGCCCAGTACGAGGTGGGCTATGCCGTCTCGACGGATGAGCTTCAGCCGGGCGATCTCGTCTTTTTCTCGACCTATGAGGCAGGTCCCTCCCATGTGGGTATCTACCTCGGCGATGGCGACTTCATCAACGCGTCTTCCAGCCGTGGCGTCTCGGTGGCTTCGATTTACGGCGGCTACTGGGGCTCCTGCTATATCGGTGCACGCCGCGTCCTGTAAGAATCTTTACAAAGCATAATCATGTGAATGGTTCAAAACTTGATATTTTGAGAGGCGCTTGCCTCTCTTTTTTTTTCGTCTCGTCTCGTGTATAATTGGGAAATAGGAAATCGAAGTCAAGCTGGTGGAAAGGATGCTTGCCCATGGGAGACCTTATCCTGCTTTTTCTCATCTTCTGTATGGTGGCCTACGCCTACTGGGATGAACTTTTTGCAAATTGATAGAAGGAAATTCGATATTTCTCGCGAAACATACATAAAGCGAATATTACGCGAGACAAGGATAAAGGAACAGGAGTGTATGAAAATGGCAATACTTCGCATTCAGAACATGATGCTCTATGGCTTTCACGGCATCTACGAGTATGAGCGGGAGCAGGGACAGAAATTCTACGTGGACGTGGAAATCGAGACGAAGGACGACAGGGTCGCAGAGACGGACGACGTGAAGGACGGCGCGGATCCGGCAGCAGTCTACAACATCGTACGGGATGCGGTGGAGAACAAGCGCTTCCAGATGATCGAGGCCCTGGCTGCCCATGTGGGCGACATGCTCCTCGCGAAGTACGACCACTTCGCCCGGGTGACGACGAAGATCCGCAAGCCCTCCGTACCCATCTCCGGGCCCCTCGACTATGTGGAGAGCGAAGCAACCCGTTATGCAAAATAATCGGGCTTTCTTACAGCAGGACAAGTAATAATCGTTACTTGCAAGAGCCTTTCATTTGCGATAGAATAGGAAGGAAGCTTTTTGAGCTTCTTTCCTATTTTTTTGCCCCTTGGCGAGTCTCATTGCCCGGGGCAGGAAGACCATCGTGTCTTTCTTCTTTTTCAATCTCTACTGTAACAGGTGGTGTGAATATGAATCCATTATGGAGTGTGGGGGTGGACGTCGGTTCTACGACCATCAAGCTCGTCATCCTGGACGAAGCGAAGGAGGTCATCTACAAGAACTACGAACGGCATTTCTCGGAAATCGCCGGCTCCCTGCAGTCAAATCTAGCAAAGCTCAAGGAGGTCGTGGGGCAGAAGAAGTTCTCCTTTGCCCTCACTGGCTCGGCGGGTATGGGCATCGCCCAGCGCATCGGGCTCCCCTTCGTGCAGGAGGTCATCGCCTGCGCGGCGGCGGTGAAGTCTCTCATCCCGGAGACGGACACCGTCGTGGAGCTGGGCGGTGAGGACGCGAAGATTACCTACTTCGGCGATGCGCCGGAGCAGCGCATGAATGGCGTCTGTGCCGGCGGCACCGGCTCCTTCATCGACCACATGGCATCCCTCCTCTCGACGGATGCCCCGGGGCTCAATGCGCTGGCGGAAAAGGGCAAGCAGATCTACACCATTGCTTCCCGCTGCGGCGTCTTTGCCAAGACGGACATCCAGGCCCTCATGAATGACGGCGCGGAGAAGGCGGATATCGCACTCTCCGTGTTCCAGGCGGTGGTGAACCAGACCATCGGCAACCTGGCCCAGGGTCGTCCCATCAGCGGCAAGGTGGCCTTCCTCGGGGGGCCGCTTCACTTCCTGCCGGCCCTGAAGCAGCGCTTCATCGAGACCCTCGGCCTCGACGACGAGCATATCGTCAATGTGGACTACGGCAACTACTTCGTGGCCATGGGCGCAGCCCTCTCCGAGGAGTCGAGAGTCATCGACACGGCGGAGCTCGAGGCCTGCATCGACCGGGCCAACGAGGCCGCGGCAAAGGAGACCCGCAAGGCGGACTTCACCCTCTTTACGGATGAGGCGGACTATGCGGCCTTCCGGGAGCGCCATGACAAGGACAAGGTAAAGCGCGGGGATCTCGCCAGCTACGAGGGCCCTGTCTACATCGGAATCGATGCTGGCTCCACTACCACGAAGGTGGCCGTCATCGGCAAGGACAAGGAGGTGCTCTACACCTCCTACGGTAGCAACCAGGGCTCCCCCCTCAAGACGGTGGTGGGGGAGATGAAGAAGGTCTACAAGGCTCTCCCGGCCTCTGCCCATATCGCCGGCGTCATGACGACGGGCTACGGCGAGGCCATCGTAAAGGCCGCCCTCCATGCGGACGGCGGCGAGGTGGAGACCTTTGCCCACCTCCGGGCGGCCCAGGAATTTTGCCCCGAGGTCACCTTCGTCCTCGATATCGGTGGCCAGGATATGAAGTGCTTCTTCGTCAAGGACGGCACCATCGGCAACATCACGCTGAATGAGGCCTGCTCCGCCGGCTGCGGCTCCTTCATCCAGAACTTCGCCGAGGGCCTCCACATGACGGCAGGCGACTTTGCAAAGCTCGCCACCACGTCGAAGGCCCCAGTGGATCTCGGCACCCGCTGCACCGTTTTCATGAACTCGAAGGTGAAGCAGGCCCAGAAGGAGGGGGCGGAGGTCTCCGACATCTCGGCGGGCATCGCCTTCTCCGTCATCAAGAATGCCCTGTTTAAGGTCATGCAGCTGAAGGACGTGCGGGAGCTGGGCGACCACATCGTCGTCCAGGGCGGCACCTTCTACAATGACGCAGTGCTGCGCTGCATGGAAAAGCTCCTGGAGCGTGACGTCATCCGCCCGGATATCGCAGGCCTCATGGGGGCCTACGGCGCGGCCATCCTCGCCCTCGAGGCAGGCACGGAGAAGTCCTCCATCCTCGGGGCAGAGGCCCTCGACCATTTCTCCGTGGAGACGAGCTCCTATCGCTGCAAGGGCTGCGGCAACAAGTGCCTCATCACCATGCAGAAATTCTCCGACGGCAACAAGTACTTCACCGGCAACCGCTGCGAGCGGGGCATCGGCGGCGAGAAGAAGGAGAGCGACATCCCGAACATCTACAAGTTCAAGTATCGCCGCCTTTTCCGCCACTACAAGCCCCAGGTGGGGGCGAAGCGCGGCAAGATCGGCATCCCCCGCGTTCTCAACATGTATGAGGACTACCCCTTCTGGTTCACCTTCTTCACAGAGCTGGGCTATGAGGTGGTGATCTCCGGCAAGTCCAGCGCGAAGATGTACTACAAGGGCATGGCCACCGTGCCCAGCGACTCCCTTTGCTACCCGGCAAAGCTCGCCCACGGCCACATCATGGACCTCATCGAAAAGGGCGTGGACAAGATTTTCTACCCCTGCGAGCCCTACAACATGAAGGACGAGGTCAATGACTCGGACAACCACTTCAACTGCCCGGTCGTCGCCTCCTACGCGGAAAATATCCGGGGCAACATGGATATCCTCCGGGAGAAGAACATCGACTTCATCCAGCCCTTCCTGCCCATCCACGACAAGAAGGGCATGGCAAAGCGCCTCTACGAGGAGCTCGGTAAGCGCGAGGGCCTCGGGAAGGCGGAGATCGAGCGGGCGGTACAGGCCGGCTACGCGGAGATCGACGCCTACCGGGAGGAGGTCCGGGACTACGGCGAGAAGATACTCGAGCGCATCGAGAAGACCGGCGAGCACGCCATCCTCCTCGTGGGCCGTCCCTACCACGTGGACCCGGAGATCAACCACGGCGTTCCGGAGATGATCCAGTCCTACGGGCTGCCCATCCTCTCGGAGGATGCGGTCTACCATCTCCCGGTCAAGGATGGCAAGCTCTCCGTCGTCAACCAGTGGAGCTACCACGCCCGCCTCTACCATGCGGCCCAGTTCGTGGCGGAGCACCCGAATATCACGCTCATCCAGTTCAGCTCCTTCGGCTGCGGCCTCGACGCGCTGACCACGGGCCAGGTGAAGGAAATCCTAGAGGCCCATGGCCGCATCTACACCATGATAAAGCTGGACGAGGTCTCGAATCTCGGCGCGGCCCGCATCCGTCTGCGCTCCCTCATGGCGGCCCTTGCCCGCAAGGAGCCGGTGCCTTACCAGGACATCGTATTCCCCGACAGGCCCCACTTCACGGAGGACTGCAAGAAGACCCATACGATTCTTGCCCCCCAGATGGCGCCAATCCACTTCGAGCTTCTGCAGTCGGTGCTGGGCAAGTACGGCTACCAGGCGGCCATCCCGCCCATGCCGGACAAGCACGCCATTGACCTGGGCCTGCGCTATGTGAATAACGACATGTGCTACCCGGCCATCGTCGTCATCGGCCAGCTCATCGCTGCGCTGAAGTCCGGCAAGTACGACCCGGATCACACAAGCATCATGCTGTTCCAGACCTGCGGCGCCTGCCGGGCCACGAACTACATGGCCGTCCTGCGCCAGGCCCTCCGCTACGCGGGCTTCCCCCAGGTGGCTGTCTTTGCCGCCCACGGCCTGCCGGAGGAGACGGACTCCTTCAAGCTGGACCGTCCCATGCTCATCGACGCCATCAAGGCGGCCATCTACGGCGATCTCCTCATGAATGTGAAGAACCGCATGATGCCCTACGAGATCACGAAGGGCAGCACGGAGAAACTCTTCCGCAAGTGGATGGAGCGGGCGAAGGAGGAGCTCCAGACGGGAAGCTACTTCAAGTTCAAGCGCACCATCAAGGACATCGTCCGGGACTTCGACAATCTGCCCATCGACGAAAGCCTTTGGAAGCCGAAGGTGGGCATCGTGGGCGAGATCCTCGTCAAGTACCACCCCGTCGCCAACAACGACCTGGAAAAGGTCCTCATGGCCGAGGGGGCAGAGGTGGTCATGCCGGATTTCTGCGACTTCTTCCTGTACTCCGCCTACGACCCGGTGGCAAAGCACAAGCTCCTGGCGGGCAGCTACAAGGAAAAGCTCTTCGGTCAGATGTTCATCAAGATCATCGAGTTCTTCCGCGCCCCCATGCGCAAGGCCCTCACAAAGAGCCGCCACTTCCGGGCGCCCCACACCATCGAGTCCACGGCAAAGCTGGCCGAGCGCCACGTGAGCCTGGGCAACATGGCGGGCGAGGGCTGGTTCCTCACCGGCGAGATGGTGAAGCTCATCGCCGAGGACGTGCCAAACGTGGTCTGCCTCCAGCCCTTCGGCTGCCTGCCGAACCACATCACCGGCAAGGGCGTCATCCATGAGCTGCGCACGGCCTATAAGGACGCGAACATCACAGCCATCGACTGCGATGCAGGCTCCTCGGAGGTCAACCAGCTTAACCGCATCAAGCTCATGCTGTCCGTGGCAAAGGAAAAGGGTCCAAAAGGGAAGCAGGAGGAGCCTTCCATCGCCGCGTCGCGCTAAAATGACATAACCAAGGGAAAAGGCAGGCCCTTTGCGGAGCTTGTCTTTTTTGGCTTTTTACAAGGGAGGACTTGCACCTGCCGCTTTTCCGTGGTATAATCTTTCCCGGTGTTATTAAGCACGCGTCCCGACGCTCGCCCTGTGCCTGCAAAGCAGGTGGTGCGGGAGGATGAAGGGCGCGGAAGAAGAAAACAGGAGGTACACCAAATGGCAGCAATTTCTATGAAGCAGCTTCTCGAAGCTGGCGTCCACTTTGGACATCAGACCCGTCGCTGGAACCCGAAGATGGCTCGCTACATCTTCACGGAGCGCAACGGCATCTACATCATCGACCTGCAGAAGACGGTCAAGAAGGTGGACGAGGCCTACAACTTCATCCGCAGCGTGGCAGAGGAAGGCAAGAGCATCCTCTTCGTCGGCACGAAGAAGCAGGCTCAGGACGCTATCCGCGAGGAAGCGACCCGCGCAAACATGTACTATGTCAACGAGCGCTGGCTCGGCGGCATGCTGACGAACTTCCAGACGATCCAGAAGCGCGTCGCTCGTCTCAAGGAGCTCAAGGGCATGGAAGAGGACGGCACGTTTGAAGTCCTCACGAAGAAGGAAGTACAGGTGCTCCGTCATGAGATGGATCGCCTCCAGAAATACCTCGGCGGCATCGAAGAGATGAAGAAGCTGCCGGGCGCACTCTTCATCGTCGATCCCCGCAAGGAGCGCATCGCCGTTGCAGAGGCAAAGAAGCTCGGTATCCCCATCGTCGCCATCGTCGATACGAACTGCGACCCGGACGAGATTGACTACGTCATCCCCGGCAACGACGATGCCATCCGTGCTGTCCGTCTCCTGACGGGCGCCATGGCAAACGCCATCCAGGAAGGCCTGCAGGGCGAGGGCGGCGCAGAGGCAGCTGCTGAGTAAGTCTGAGCGAGTAAGAATTTGACGGGGGAAGGGCGCTTGTCCCTTCCCTTGTTTTGTATCAGGACATAGAAAAAGGAGAAAAGAACATGGCACAGATCACTGCTGCGATGGTAAAGGAGCTGCGCGAGACCACGGGCGCAGGCATGATGGACTGCAAGAAGGCCCTTGCTGCGACGGACGGCGACAAGCAGAAGGCCATCGACTGGCTCCGGGAGAAGGGCATCTCCAAGGCGGAGAAGAAGGCAGGTCGTGTGGCAGCCGAGGGCGCTGTGGCAGCCTACATCACGGACGACGCAAAGGTCGGCGTCCTCGTGGAGGTCAACTGCGAGACGGACTTCGCTGCAGGCAATGAGCAGTTCCGCAGCCTCGAGGAGAAGATCGCAAAGCACATCGCTGCGACGAACCCGGCTGACCTCGACGCGCTGAACGCCAGCGAGCTCGAGGGCAAGACGGTCTCCGCCCTCGTGACGGAGGCTACGGCCACCATCGGCGAGAAGATTTCCCTTCGCCGCTTCGTCCGCTATGAGAGCGCAGGCCGCGTGGCTGCCTACATCCACATGGGCGGCAAGATCGGCGTCCTCGTGGACATGACGGGCGGTGATGACACCCTCGGCAAGGACGTGGCAATGCAGATCGCTGCAGCAAATCCGCAGGCCATCGACCGCGCTGGCGTCGATGCCTCCGCCCTCGAGCACGAGAAGGAAGTCCTCCGCAAGCAGGCTCTCGAGGAAGGCAAGCCGGAGAAGATCGTCGACAAGATGGTGGAAGGCCGCATCAACAAGTTCTACAAGGAAGTCTGCCTTGTGGAGCAGGAGTATGTCAAGGACCCGGACAAGAAGGTCGCAGACATTCTCGGCGATGTGAAGGTCACGGCCTTCACCCGCTATCAGCTCGGCGAGGGCATCGAGAAGAAGCAGGAGGACTTCGCAGCAGAGGTCGCCGCTCAGCTCAAGTAAGCAACAAGCAAGCTAGCGATGGGAGCCCATGGATCCTTGCCCTTGGCAGGGGACGTGGCACTTTCAAAATAGAAGAAATCAGGACGCTTCGGCGTCCTTTTTCTTTTTGCCTTTCTTGACTTCTATCCCGTTCCTACGTATAATAATTTCAGTAATACTCAAGTATGGAGGACCTCGGATTGAATACAGCAAAATATAGTCGCGTCATTTTGAAGCTCAGCGGTGAGTCCCTCGCAGGGGACCAGGGCTTTGGCATCAATCCTGCTGTCGTGGAGGACATTGCAGCACAGATCAAGAAGGTGCGGGAGCATGGCGTCGATGTGGCCATCGTCGTGGGCGGCGGCAATATCTGGCGCGGTCTGGCGGGCTCTGCCAAGGGCATGGACCGGGCGACGGCCGACTACATGGGCATGATGGCGACGGTCATGAATGCACTGGCACTGCAGGATGCACTTGAGAAGCTGGATGTGGATACCCGCGTCCAGACGGCCATCGAGATGCGCCAGGTGGCAGAGCCCTATATCCGCC